>DASYTX010000371.1:0-4226 GCA_036001865.1 Terriglobales bacterium | reverse complement strand
ACGCGCTCCACCCGGTGCATGGGGAAAAACACGGCGGCGGGGCCAACGTGTTCGCCCCCGCGGAGCTGGGCAATGAAGTCGTCGAAGGAGTTCAGGTCGATGCCACGGATGCTGATGCCTGCGGGGGTGACGTCGAGCATTGCCCCCCAGAACTTCTCTCGCGGATTGTTGAGTGTGATCAGCACGATCGTGCCCGCGGTAAAGACAGCCCGTTCTGCCGCAGCGCCGATCGCCTGGCCGGATTGCATGATGGGATTGTCTGCCCGCCTGCCCGGGATTGCAAGCTGCCGTCGGGACTTGCACGTTGGAGCCGACGGAGGTGTAAAGGCGGCGGTCCTCGGCGGCGCACTTGGCCCACGCCGAGGGGCGCGGGATGCAAACGCCTGGTGGTCGCTACAATAATGGGAACCGCACAGGCGCGTAGTCTCAGCGTGCCTAGATTGCTTCCACCAACTCCTCTGCCCTGGGAACCGCCTCCGGAACCACAGCTCGTGGCTCCTCGGCTGGCGCCTGCCTCGGCAGCTTGATGTCCCAGGCGAGGCCGAGCATGCGCAAGGCTGAGATTCCGTACCAGTTGAGATCGAACTCATACCAGGCAAGGCCGTGGCGGGCTGACTGCGGGTGCGCGTGATGATTGTTATGCCAGCCCTCACCGAAGGTCAGCATGGCGACCCAAAAACTGTTCGTGGAGGTGTCGCCGGTGGGGAAGCGTTGCGATCCCCATATGTGGGTGGCAGAGTTCACCAGCCAGGTGGCATGGAGACCGATGACCGTGCGGAAGAAGATGCCCCACATGAGGTATGGCCATCCCCCGACAGCAAGAATGAGCAGCCCCAGTGCGGTGATGGGGACCCAGTGCCACTTGCTGATCCAGGTGTGAAACTTGTCTTTGCGCAGGTCAGGAACATAGGGGAGAAGCTCGGCGGCCCCGTTGTGCATCGCCCGCCCGGTTATGATCCAGCCCATGTGCGCCCAGAAGCCGCCGTCCTGCGGCGAATGTGGGTCGCCTTCCTTGTCGCTGTTCTGATGGTGCAGGCGGTGCATCGCCACCCAGAAGAATGGCCCCCCTTCGAGGGCGAGGGTGGCGCAGACGGTCAGGAAGTATTCAACCCACTTCGGCGTTTTATAACCGCGGTGTGTGAGCAAACGGTGATACCCCATACCGATGCCCAGGCTCCCAGCGACCCACAACAGCAGAACCGCCAGCGCCATTGCCTTCCAGTTGATCATGAACAGCGCCCCGACGGCGCCCAAGTGGAACACACTCATGAAGAAAACGGTAACCCAACTGATGGGCTCGGTGAACGTTCTGTCACGCGCGAAGATATTCATGATTCCTGTTCTTGACTAGTCCCTCTGCCGAAATTGTCCGGCTGCGCACCCTACAGAATCGACGTGGCCGGCCCCTGCCGGTCGATTCGCACCGTGAGCCGTCAAGGGGACCGGGTCACGGTGAATATTCGAGGGCGCTAGCGTGGGTCTGTGCTGAGTGGCTAGATAGCCCGCTACCATGATTGTCTGCCAGCCTCCCCAGGATTGCAAGTGCCATCGGGAGTTGCACATATGAAGCATTGCAGACGTCGATGCGGGTGCGGCGCCGGGGCAGCGCTGGGAGTGTCGCCGCGGGCAAGCGGTACGTTGCCGCAAGATCGATGCGCCGCTACAATGAGTGAGTCGCGTAGGCGCGTAGCTCAGATGGTTAGAGCGCTACCTTGACACGGTAGAGGTCTGGGGTTCGAGTCCCCACGTGCCTACCATTTCTTTCCCTGGCGCAGTCTGTTCCAGGTTTCAGCGCCAATATCGTATCCTGCAAACCATCCTGTTCACCCGCCAAGGAGGCCGAGGTGCGCACCATTCGCGTGTGTTTTGTGGGGGTCTTGCTTTTCGGGGCGGCATTGGGACAAAGCAAGCCGCGAGGCCGCGACCTGGGGATCCCGTTTGAGGGAGCACCCGGCCCGCTGAATGCCATCACCGACGTCAAAGGCGTCGAAGTCGGCCACATGACGCTGATCTCGGGCAGCGGCCCGCTGAAAATCGGTGCCGGTCCCGTGCGTACCGGCGTGACCGCCATCCTGCCGCGAGGTAAGTCGCCGAGAGACTCTGTATTCGCCGGCTGGTTCTCGCTGAACGGCAATGGCGAGATGACTGGCACCACCTGGGTGGAAGAGTCGGGGCTCCTGCAAGGTCCGGTGATGATCACCAACACGCACAGCGTGGGCGTGGTGCGCGACGCGGTCATTGCCTGGCGGATAAAGTTTGCCGGTCCGGACGAGACCGGTTATTGGTGGTCCCTGCCGGTGGTGGCCGAAACCTGGGACGGCTACCTGAACGACATCAACGGTTTCCATGTGAAGGCCGAGCACGTTTTCGCTGCGTTGGAGGGCGCGCACGGGGGCCCTGTGGCGGAGGGGAACGTCGGCGGCGGCACAGGCATGGTGTGCAACGAATTCAAGGGCGGGATAGGCACGGCGTCGCGGGTCGTGCAGATGGAAAGAGCCAAGTACACACTCGGCGTGCTGGTGCAATGCAACTATGGGCGGCGGAGCAACCTGCGCATTGCAGGCGTGCCGGTCGGGCAGGAGATCACAGAGGACCTGGTCTACAGCAAGGACATGGGTTCCATTATCATCGCGATCGCTACCGATGCGCCGCTGCTCCCGCATCAACTGAAACGGTTGGCAAGGCGCGCTTCGCTCGGTTTGGCGCGCACCGGCAGCATCTCCGGTAATGGGTCGGGGGATATCTTCATAGCCTTCTCCACGGCCAATCCTGGCGCTTCGGCCTCGACGGGTACGGTGGCGCTATCCATGCTGGCCAATGATGATATGGACCCGCTGTTCGCCGCCACCGTACAGGCCACCGAAGAAGCCATCGTGAATGCCATGATTGCCGCGCAAACCATGGTGGGTGCCGATAACCATCGCGTGATTGCCCTGCCTCACGACCGCTTGCGGCAAGTGCTCAAGAAATACGGGAGGCTTATCGACATCCCGCCGGGCAAGCCGTGATCCTCCAGCTTAAGCGAAAGGTGCTCTGCCTCCTGGCGCTCGCCGTCTGCTCCCTCCCCGCCGTGAGCGCTGACTGGATTGTCGAAGAAAACGTGCCAGTGAAGATGCGCGACGGCGTGGTTCTGCGCGCGGACGTCATGCGGCCGCGGGGCGAGGGCAGGGTTCCCGTGCTGGTGTACCGCACCCCCTATAACAAGGTGGGAGCACGACAGGAATATTCGACGTTCCGCAAGGCGGTGGAAAGCGGATACGCAGTGGTCATTCAGGATGTGCGCGGGCGTTACGCATCGGAAGGCGAGTTTGAGCCTTATCGTAACGAGGGGCGCGACGGTTACGACACCATCGAATGGGCGGCGGCGCAATCCTGGTCGAACGGCGCGGTGGGAACTTTCGGCCTCTCCTATCCCGGCGCAGTGCAGTGGCTGGCGGCGGTCGAAAGCCCGCCTCACCTGAAGGCGATGGTTCCCGCAATGACGTTCTCCACGCCGCGCAATTTCTTCTACTCGGGCGGCGTGTTCGACGGTTCCTGGATCGGATGGATATGGAGAAACATTGCGCCCGACGTGCGTGTGCGCAAGAACCTTCCCGGGCCCAGAACCTATGAGGATGCGGTTGCAAGCTGGCAACGCGAGCGGGAGCGGGTGCAGCGCCACCTGCCGCTAATGGACCTGTCTGACCTCAAAGACGTGGCGCCGTTCTATTACGAGTGGCTCCGGCATCCGCCGGCGGACCCCTGGTGGGAGTGGTGCGAGCTGCGCGGGAAGTACAGCCGCGTGCAAGCTGCCGTGCTGAATCTTTCGGGCTGGTACGACGAAGCGTATGGCCCCGACGGCGCTACCACCAACTTCAACGGCCTGGTGGAATCACGTAAGAGTGCGCCGGCGCTGCGCGCTCGCACCATCATCGGACCGTGGGTGCACGGGGTGGATGCCACCGCGGAAACGCGCGCCGGTGAGCGCGAGTTCGGTCCTGCCGCCGCCATCGACTACGACGAAACTGTGCTGCGGTGGATGGACCATTACCTGCGTGGCATCGACAATGGCGTCGACCGCGAGAAGCCGGTGCGCACCTTCACTATGGGTACGAATACGTGGCGCGATGAAGATCGATGGCCGCCGGCAGACGCGCGCCCGACTTCTCTTTACCTCCGCGCGCCCCAATCCGGACGAAAAGGCAAGCTCGCTGCCTCGCCGGAAAAGCGGTCAAGCCCACCGAGCA
>DASYTX010000370.1:0-9951 GCA_036001865.1 Terriglobales bacterium | reverse complement strand
CCAGGAGGAGCTATGAGCGCACCTGCCGTCGCCGATCCGCGCTATCCTGTCGGAAAATTTCAGCAGCCCACCACATCTACTGAAGCCGATCGCAAGAAATGGATCGCGGATATTGCGCTGGGTCAACATCCTCAAGGCGCTCACCCCGGCGCAGTTTGCCCGCAAATTCAAGCATCCGGAAATGGGAGAACTCTCCCTCGACCAGCTCCTTGCGCTCTATTCGTGGCACAGCCGACATCACCTGGCGCACATCACCGAACTGCGCAAGCGCAAGGGCTGGTAGGATGGAAGCTGGCACGTGACCGTAATTAGTTTTTTGCCTAGCAAGCCCGTGTGGCCCAAAACTCATCTTTTTCAAAATGCGCCGCCACCTTTCAACTTGTCATCCTGAGCGCAAGCGAACGATCTAGGGGGTCTAACGCCGCAACTCCACTTGCGAGGTGACCTCCACTGTGCTATAGTTGCTATGCAATTAAATATCAAAGAGAATATACGCCCTAAGCCCTTGCGAACAAAGATATTTACTCAGCATACCCACGTAACTAACTGATTCCAAAGGATTGAAAAGTGGGGGGCGGGGGTGTGGAAAATTCGGACTCGTCCGCCATTTATCATCATCGGTTGCCATGAGCATGAAGGACATTGCCTCCTGGGCCCTGAACACGGCTGAAGTGCGCGGCGCCAGCTATTGCGACCTGCGTATCGTGGACGAGCGCGCCCGTTCCCTCAGCACCAAGAACGGCAAGGTCGGCCACGCCTCTGACGCTGAGTCTTTGGGCATCGGCATCCGCGTCATTGCCGACGGTGCCTGGGGCTTTGCCGCCAGCGAGGACTTGCGGCGCGAATCCGTGGACGCCACCGCGGCGCGCGCCGTGGATATTGCCCGCGCCTCCGCTCGCGTCAAGCAATACGACCTGCGGCTGGCTCCCGAGCAGGCTTATGTGGACGATTGGACGACGCCCTTCCAGATGGATCCGTTCACCGTCTCCGTGGAGCAGAACATCGATCTGCTGCTCGCCGTGGATCGCAAACTGCGCTCCGTCGAAGGCGTGACTTTGGCAGAGGGCTGGCTCAGCTTTCGCCGCTGCGAGCAGTGGTTTTATTCCTCCATTGGTTCCGACATCCACCAGACCAAGTACGTCACCGGCTGTGGCTACGCGGCCTACTCCTTCGCCAACAATGAAATTCAGAAGCGCTCGTATCCCAACTCCTTCGGCGGGCAATACCAGAACAAGGGCTATGAGCTGATCGACGAATGGAAACTGGTGGAGAACGCCCGCCGTATCGGCGAGGAGGCAGTCGCCCTGCACAAGGCCGCACAGTGTCCCGAGGGCCGTTTCACGATCATCCTCGATTCTTCGCAGCTCGGCCTGCAGATCCACGAGTCTGTTGGCCACCCCATTGAGCTGGACCGCGTGCTGGGCATGGAGGCCAACTTCGCAGGCACGTCGTTTCTCACCACCGATAAGCTGCGCACGCTCCGTTACGGCAGCAACCTAGTGAACGTAGTCGCCGATGCCACTCTCGACCACGGGCCTGGCCTCGGCACCTTCAAATACGACGATGAAGGTGTGCCGGCGCAGCTCACGCCCATCATTACCAACGGCCTGTTCACCGGGTATCTGAGCTCGCGCGAGACCGCGCCCGCCATCGGCGAGTCGCGCTCCAACGGCACCATGCGTGCCGAGGGCTGGAACCGCATCCCGCTTATCCGCATGACCAACATCAGCATCCTGCCCGGCGACAAGCCACTCACCTTCGAGCAGCTCGTGTCCTCGACCGATGCCGCCATCTACATGCAGACCAACCGCTCCTGGTCGATTGACGACAAGCGCTACAATTTTCAGTTCGGAACCGAGATTGGCTGGGAGATCAAGGGCGGCAAGCTCGGCCGTATGCTGAAGAATCCGTCCTACTCCGGCATCACTACCGACTTCTGGAACTCCATGGACGCCATCTGCTCGCGCGACCAGTGGGTGTTGTGGGGCACTCCCAACTGCGGCAAGGGACAGCCCATGCAAACCATGGGCACGGGTCACGGCGCCTCACCAGCACGCTTTCGCGACGTGCAGGTCGGCAGTGCGTATAAGGGGACATAACCGTTGCAGTTTTGCGGCATGCTCAAGAAGCGAGCTTCCCAGGTCAGAACGACCGCCTTCGCCTGGAATCGCAGCCCCGCAGTGGCGACATTTAGGTTAGGGCAGGACGAGAGCATGGGGGTGAACGTCGCAAGGATCAGAACGACCGCTTTTGCCGGCAAACTCCAGCCCCGTAGGGACGGCATTCATTAGCCCAGCACGTGAGTGCTGGGTAACGAAGGTAGAACGAGCGAGTCCCGTAGGGACGACACAAGCAAACGAGGGCGCGAGCCCGAAGCGATGCGGATTGCACAATGCTGACGAAGGAAACAATTGCTACGGCCCTCACCAGAGAACAGGGGCACGAAGTTTTCTCGCGCCTGCAAAAATTCTCCACCGCCGATGAGATCGAAGTTCTGATCAGTGGTGGCACGAGCTCGCTTACACGTTTCGCCAACAACACCATCCATCAAAACGTCTCGGAAGAAAATTGCGTCGTCTCCGTCCGGTCGGTGTTTGGGCAACGTACTGCTCGCGCCACCACCAACAAGCTGGACGATGCCAGCCTGCGGCGCGTGGTCGAGGCGGCTGAAGCCCTGGCCAAGGTCCAGGCGCCCGATCCTGATCTGCTTCCTGTCGCTGACCCGGAATTGGCGCAGCCTGCGGGCGATGTGCCGGAACGCTCCTTCGATGCCACCGCTGCGCTCACCCCGGAAGACCGCGCCGCCGCAGTGAAGAAGATGGTCGCCGTCGCCACCCGGAACCAGCTCACGGCTGCCGGGATTTTTTCCAGCTCGCTGACCGCGGAAGCCTTACTCAACTCGCGCGGCCTGGCGGTGTTTCACACCCAGACCTCTTCGGAGATCTCCATCACCATGTTGGGCGAGGACTCCTCGGGATGGCAGAAAGCCAACTCACCCGACGTGCGCGACCTCGACCCTGTGGGCTTGGCCGAAACCGCAGCCCGCAAAGCGCGGGAGTCGGCGCATCCCCGCGAACTGGCGCCCGGCAAGTACAGCGTGGTGCTGGAGCCAGCAGCCGTGCTCGATCTGGTCGGCTTCATGTTCCTGGATTTCGGCGGCCTCGCTGTCCTCGACCAGCGCTCATTTCTGACCGGCCGGCTGGGGGCGAAATTGTTCGGCGACAACATCACCGTCCACGACGACGTGTACCATCCGCTGCAGTCCGGCGCTCCCTTTGACGGCGAAGGCGTGCGCCGCCAGCGCGTGACCCTGGTGGAAAACGGCACGGTTCGTAATTTGGTCTACGCCCGGGCCACGGCGGAGAAGATGAAGAAATCCGAGCACGCCGCCAAAGTCGGCCACATCGCACCCACCGGGCATGGTTTCCCCCTGCCTAACGAGATCGGCGAGGCCCCCATTAACATCGTCTTCGAGGGGGCCCCCGAATCTTCCCGCCGCAGCCTGGAGCAGATGATCGCCTCCACCGACCGCGGCGTCCTCGTTACCCGCCTGTGGTATATCCGCGAAGTTGACCCCTACGAGAAGATTCTGACCGGCATGACCCGCGACGGCACCTTCTACATCGAAGGTGGTAGCGTGCAGCATGGCGTCCGCAACTTCCGCTTCAATGAAAGTCTTATCCACCTGCTCTCGAACGTGGTGGAGATGGGCACCCCAGTCCGGGCCAGCGGGGAAGAATCTTTCGACATGGTCGTCCCCGCCATGAAGGTCACCGACTTCAATTTCACCGAAGTAACCAAGTTCTAGTTCGACCGGCCAAGTAACCCTTAAGTAACTTCTCGCGGGATGGCCCGGCAGTGTATAAGCACCTCCTAGATGGACATGGTCCGTGAGCCCGAAAACAAGCGGAGTGCTGTCCGCTTCCCGATCAAGCTCCCGGTCGAGGTGAGCTCCGACTCCACGCGGGGCCACAGGGCGGAGACCAAGGACATTTCTGCAAGCGGCATTGTGTTCTACGTCGACGCGGAGATGCCCCTCGGTGCCAGGATCGAGTTCAACATCAGCATGCCTGCTGCGGTTCTGGGTACGCCCTCGGATGTCAAGGTCAAGTGCGTAGGACGCGTGGTGCGATGTTCGGCGGAGGACGGACGCAAGGCCATTGCCGCCGTGATTGACGAATACCGTTTTGACCGGGATTAGCGGGTAGGGAAATCGGGATGCGGGTGTCCGGGAAATGAGCAACGCGGCCAAGCCGCCCAACCAGAAGAATCAGCCGACCACACCTCCTGCCGCCGTACCTGTCTTGAAGGTGCTGCTTGCCGACAGTCAGGCCATCTATCGCGTTGGCATCCGCAAGATCTTTGCCCTGGAGGACGACATTCGTGTGGTCGCCCACGCCGAAACCCTGGGACAAACCCTGGCTGCCGCCTCCAAATACGAGCCCGATATCGTGCTGTTCGAAGCCGCCATCTGTCCCAACCCTACCGGCGCCATTGCCGAGGTTATCAAGCGCGTCCCCAACGCCAGGATGATCGTCATCACCGGCGAGACCGAAGAGGACGACACGGTCGAGTACCTGCGGCGAGGCGTGCGCGGCATCATCAGCCGATCCGTCGCCCCGGAACTGCTGGTCAAATGCGTGCGCAAGGTCGCGGAAGGCGAAACCTGGCTGGACAACCAGGGCGTCAACTGGGTGATCGAGGCCTACCGCAGCCAGGCCGCGCAGCTCACTTCGCCCAAGCCCAAGGGCCGCCTGACCGATAAAGAACTGCTCATCGTCGCCTGCGTCACCCAGGGCATGAAGAACAAGGAGATTGCCAGCGAGGTCGGCACCACCGAACAGGTGGTCAAAAATTATCTGCGCAAGATTTACGACAAGCTGGGCGTCTCCGACCGCCTGGAGCTGGCGCTCTACTGCATCCACCACCGCTTGCTGCAAGGGGTGCGCGTACCGTCACATGGCGGTGAGCCGGACAGCTCCAAGTCAGTTGGGAACAATCACGAATCCGGCCTCCCGGTCACGCCGCAAAAGTCATAATCGTTTGGAAATACCAACGCTTGCACGCGCCTGATTGTGCAACCCGGTGGCGGCCAACGTTTCCTCTGTCGTCTGGTATCCTACTTGCGATTCTGATTTCCAACGATCGGAGAGACAAACGGTGAAAGGCGATCCGAGTGTCATCGCGGTCCTGAACGAGGTATTGAAGGCTGAACTCACGGCCATCAATCAGTACTTTCTGCACGCGGAAATGTGCGACAACTGGGGCTATCGCCGGCTGGGCGAGATCACCAAGAAAGAAGCCATCGAGGAGATGAAGCATGCTGAGATGTTGATGGAGCGCATCCTGCTGCTCGACAGCACCCCCAGCATGGAGTACTTCAAGATCAACATCGGCCAGAACGTCAAGCAGCAGTTGCAGAATGACCTGGAAGTGGAATACGCCGCGGTGAAGCGCCTGAACAGCGGCATCGAGACCTGCGTCAAGGCCAAGGACAACGCCTCCCGCGAGCTGCTCGAGAAAATCCTCGTCGACGAGGAACACCACGTCGACTTCCTGGAGGGCCAGCTGCACGCTATCGGCGAAATGGGCATCGAGAACTATCTCGCGCAGCAGCTCCACGAGGACGAGGAAGACTAGCAAGAAGCTTTCCAGAACCGTGGCCGAAGTACACCGGGCCTTGCCCAAAGGGGCGAGGAGTACCGGCCGGACGCGTCCCGCCGGCTGCATCTTTCACCGTTTTGACCTTGCCAAGGCAGGCTATACTCAGAGCACAGGAGTAGCGTGGTTCTGTTACGGGAAGCCTCCGCCCGAGGGTGTGTTTGTGCGTGTTCGGGGCGAAGGCTTGCCGAGGGCCAGCTCACGATGGCGCCCTGTTCCATCCCCCCGGTACAGCCGTCGTGTCTCAGCCATAAGGTTTTGCTCCCCACATTGGAGAGCAACAGCAAATGACGCAACTGGATCCGGAGCAGCTGGGTAGGCCGGGCGCAGGCGGAGGCCGGAACCTCACGTCGGACGTCACCGACGACCGCCTGGCCGCCGTCCTCGCCATCCAGCAGGAGATCACCCTCCGTGAACCCAGCCTGGATGAGGTGCTGGAGCTGGTGGCGCGGCGCTCGCTGACCATCACCGGTGCCAGCGGTGCCGCCATCGCCCTGCATCGCGAGGGTGAGATGACCTGCCGCGCCCGCAGCGGGGATATTGCTCCCCCCCTCGGCGCGCCTGTCTCCGCCGATTCCGGCCTTTCCGGCGAGTGCTTGCGCAAGGGCCAGACGCTACACTGCGACGATGCTGATACTGACCCGCGCGTCAATCGTGAAGCCGCGCGCGCCATGGGCATCCGTTCCGCCATAATCGTCCCCCTGTTCCATCATCGACGCGCGCTGGGGGTGTTCGAGCTTTTCTCCTCGGCGCCGCGGGCCTTCGCTGAGCAAGACCTGCGCATCGTCGAGCTGCTGGCCGGTCTCATCACTACGGCCATCAGTTACTCCTCAGAATTCGAGGCCAAGCAGGCGCTGGATTCTGAACGCACCGCCATGTTGCAGGCGCTGGAGCAGATCGCGCCCGCCATCGAGAAGCTGCTGCAAAAAGAAAAAGGTGGCGAAACCGCCGCAGATGAATTCACCGACGAGGATTTCGCCGCCGAAGAGCAGGCCGAGGAAGCTGAGCCCGACAAGGCCCCACACGACCTGCTGGCCACGCCGCCGCGTCGCGGTCCGGAACCTGCCGGAACTCCTCCCCAGGAGAATTTGCCGCCCACGCCTCCTGCAGTGCCCCAGCCAGTCCACTCGCGAGAAGCCTTCCGCGCGCCGCGCTTTACTTTGCCGCCGGACTTGCCGACCACGCCTGGCGATGCCGCCATCGACCGCGAACAGGAAGCCATCGAGGCGGCGGTGGAGGTCCTGCTCAAGCGTGAGGACGTGCTGTTCCCTGAGGAGTCCGCCATCGATCAGGAGTTGCGGGCGGCAGCGGAGTTCCCCTCGGAAGCGGCCTCGCAGCCGGCACCTTCTATAGACTTCTTTTCCCGCAGACCGCGGCCTCGTCCGCGCCCCCCCGTAAGTGAGGTTCGTGATGCTGATGCGTCCCTTCCTTCTACCGCGGTTCCCGCTGGGGACAGCGCGTTCGAGCCCGCGGAAGCCGACGAAGGTCTCGCCGGAGACTTGGCCCAACGCGCCAAGGGCCTGCTGCAAACGGTGCTGGCGGGACCACCTCCCCGCCCGGAGAAGAAGCCAAAAGAAACCCTAACTGCAGTCGCGCCACCGGTTGATGGCAAGGACGTAGATCTGAAGGCTGCGGCCGAAGCCTGGGCGGCTGTGGGGGCACGGGCCCGCAAGGCCGAGGAAGAGGTTGCGGCTGAAGCCAGGGAGGCTGCCGAAGCTCGCCAGTTGCGCTGGCGCAACATCATGGAGTTCGCGGCGCCGGCAGCGGTCACCGTCGTGGTCATCCTCGCCGGCATACTGTGGCTGCGCACGCGGCCTGCCACCCCACAGTCAAACCGCAGCGAGATCGAGGTGCGTCTTCCTGAGCCCCTGCCGCGGCCAGTGGCCACCAAGCTGGCCACCTTCGGGCAGCACTTTGAAACGCCATTTACGGACGAGGAGACAGGCTCGCCGGACTATGGCTTCTATGTCGGCCGCACCCACGTGCCGCGCGCGCCCAAGCCCCGTCCCGAAAGAAAATCTGCGGCGCAGCCCGCGCGGCTGATGCTACGTCTGGCGGGCGAATCGGCGTTTCTCGACCTGCCGGTTGAATCTTCACCCGCAACTGCACCGGAGGCGGTCGAAGTCGTGAGGGTGCCGTCGGCTTCGAGACCCAAGGCAACGCAAGACCCGCCGGCTGCGCAGGCGGCAGAGGCCGCCAAGCGGGTGCGCGTACCGTACCAGACTTTGCAGGCGAGCGTAGTTCAGAAGGTCGTACCGATCTATCCCCAGATTGCCCTGCTTAAAGGCGCCATCGGGTTGGTAGTGCTCAATGTGGTGATCGGAAAAGACGGAGTTGTGAAGAGCGCATTCGTAGAGAGCGGCAACGAATTCCTGGGGATGGCCGCGCAGAATGCCGTGATGCAGTGGAGATTCAAGCCCTACCTGGTCGATGGCAAGCTGGTCGAGGTCGAGACCGAGATCCAGTTCCGCTTCGTGCGCGACTAAGAACGTCCCCCGAGTCGCCCTTTCAGCAGAGGAAAACCTGGAGCCTCCTTGGGGAATCTCAGCGGCACCCCTTGAATTCTAAGCATAAGAGAGTAAAATCAGAACAGAAATTGAGGTGATTTTGCTCATGAAAAGGGTCCAACCTGTGCTTTCTGCAACAGAGCTTGCGCTGGTCGACCAGATGGCCGAACTGACCCACTCGAAGCGAACCGACGTACTCAAGAGTGCTTTGGCTGTCTATCACTGGTTCGTGCGGCAAGCACTGATCGGCAGCAGGGTTGTGGCGCGCAAGCCTACTGGCGAGGAAGTGGTGCTGGAAACGGCGGAACTGGCAGCTCTGGAAGGTAAGGGGAATCGTCTCAGCCCGGAAGAGCTGGGGCTGCTGGCCAAGCAGCTTGCGGTCGCTTCGGATCCGATCGAAGCAGCGCGAATCAAAGAACGTCTTACGCGCGGCTTTTATGGCATCTAGCTAGAAAGCCGAGACGTGCCCAAGATCCGCCGCCACAACATTCCACCGGCCCTTTTTCAGCACCTACTCGAGCGCATCCAAAGTCGACGAATTCCCGCCACTCAACTCGAGCTGCTGGCGCGCTGGCTCGACACCGAGCCCGAAGTGCCCGAAGGCCGGTGGTACAAACGATTCTCTGGGATGACGGTTTGCGGTGAAGGCGAGCTGATCAAGACCTTTCTGCTCCCTGGCCAACATGCCGATGGTCAGCGTGTTTCGTGAGATATTGATCATCACTCCTTGAGGCCCCGTAACGTGCGAGCGCGCTTCGTCCCCGGCGCAGCCGGCGCGAGTTGCGCATCCACTCCCCGCTCCATACAATCGAGGTGAAGAGCCTCTTCAGCATCCTCCCTCGAAAAACCCGGCATGGAGAGATGGCCGAGTGGCTGAAGGCGCACGCTTGGAAAGCGTGTATACGGGAAACCGTATCGAGGGTTCGAATCACTCTCTCTCCGCCAGTATTTTTGGATTGAAGGGCTTAGCTGCCATCAGTTCCATGATCAGTTCCAATCGGGAGCTGGAGGGCACGTCGGAGCCGCCATATTCCGTCCGTCTTAATGCCTGAGGAGATGGCCCCCATCTCAATTTCACTCAGGAGACGCATGGAAGCGAAAGTAGCCTCTTGTAATTTCACCAAATACATCAAACGGGGACCGAACCGCTGGCAGCACTGTCCCGTGGTCCGCGGCAAGACCGGCCGGGTCAAACAAGACCTGGTGCTGGTCGACGGACGCATCGAACACCACCCCGAAGGGTACTACTCACTGGACTGGCGCGCAGGCGGCAAGCGCCATCGGCTGGCGCTGGGCAAAGATGCGCCCGCCGCGCAATTGGCGCTGGAGCGGCATGTCGCCACCCAGCGCGCCCGCGCGATAGGCATACCGGTTGCCGACGACCGGTGTGCCTCAAGTCTCGGGGTGCAGCAGGCCTGCGCAGAGTTTCTGAATGAAACTCGCTTGCAGCGCTCACCCAAAACCTTCAAACAATACCGAACGGCACTGGCCTACTTTCAACAGAGCTGCGGCCAGCGTCGGATCGACCAGGTCGATCGCCAAACCCTGCTCGCCTTCCGCCAGTTTCTGGCAGAGGAGAAAAAATTATGTCCGCGGACGATCTGGACCAAAATGATGGTCGTTGAGCAGATGCTCAAAACTCATGGCCGCAATAGGCTCTTGAGGCGCGGAGACTGGCCGCGCTACGTGCAGCGCATTCCCCAGGCCTACAGTCCCGAACAACTGAAGCGGTTTTTCGCAGCCTGCCGGCCCGATGATTTTCTGCTGTTCCAGTTTTTTCTGG
>DASYTX010000369.1:0-3120 GCA_036001865.1 Terriglobales bacterium | reverse complement strand
GCGCCGTGGCTGAGGCCCCGAAGCTTCGGGGTTTCGCCATCGTGGCGGGAGATCATCCAGTCCGCCTCTTCGCGGATGAAGAAGGTGATGGGCGCTACGCTGGTGGGCACGACGCGCCGGCCGCCACCGCTGGTTTCTTCCAATGTAACCGGGTGAGGCGACAGGCGTCCCCAGCCGACGGCACCGGTGAGGCAAAGTTGGTCGAGGACTTTGGGATCGTAGTTGGCCACGCGGCGCGCCAGCACTTGCGGCTCCCAGGCGTTGGCGGGAATTTCAAATCCCTGGAGCTGGCGCAAGACTTCCAAGGTGCCGCGCTCGCCCAAGGCCTGGCTGCTGGGCGCGGCGTGTTGCCAGCGCAGCAGCCAGCGCATGAATTGGGCTGCCGTCACGGGTTCGATCTGCTTGCGCAGCGTGGCAACGGTCAGGCGGTGGATGCGTGCCAGCAAACGGCGTTCGCACCATTCCGTTTCATCGCCGCCGGATTTTTCGAACTGACCGCGCAGGATTGCGCCGCTAGCCTCCAGGCGAAGCAGGGCCTTTTCGACCTCGGACGGCGGGAGCACCAGCAGGTCGGCCAGCTCACGCGCGGTGGTCGGACCGACGTGTTGCATCCAGCCGTTCACCAGGGCAAGCAGCGCGTCGTCGGCCGAGGGTACGCTTGCCTCCACTTCGGGAACATCCACCAGGAACCCGGCTTCCGGGCAAAGGCGGCGAAATGTGCTGGCCTTCTCCGCCGCAACCCAGAAGCGGCGGCCGTCCACGGAGGCGATGCCGGCGCGATGATGGGCAATCAGCGTTTCCAGGTGCTCCGCCCAGGAAACCGTAGTGCGTCCATCTGCGTCGGCGACGGCGGTCTCCGGGACTGCGATCAGCGTGTGCAGCACGTCGGCGAGCTCGTCGGGATCGCGCACTTCCGGCCATGCGTCCTGCTTGACCTGGGCGATGGCGTCGGGGTCGAGCCTGCCGATCTCGCTGAGCACGGCGTCGGGCAGAGTACGGCGCATGGCCACGGCGCGGGCACGTCGCTCTTCCAGTGGCGCGTCATCAAGATAGGCGTAGGGATTCGAATTCAGGATCTGATGCGAGAACTGCGAGGGTACGGGCGTATCCACCGCAAGGCAACGGATGCTGCCGTCTTCCATGGCGCGCAGCACGCGCTTCAGGCCCTTCAGATCCATGGCCTCGTGCAGCACGTCCTTCATGACTTCGCGCACCAGCGGATGGTCGGGAAGTTGGATGTCGCCGACGATGTTGTCCTGACAGGCGGCGGCGTCGGGAAAGACCGAAGCCAGCAGGTCATCGGAGCGCATGCGCTGGATTTGCGGAGGCACCTTCTTGCCACGCTCGAAGCGCAGCAGGGCGAGGGCGCGGTTGGCGTCCCAGCGCCAGCGAGTGCCGAAGATGGGAGAGCCGGTGAGCGCTGCCTGCTCCACGACCGGCTGCACGGTATCGGCGTGCAGGAACTGGAAGACATCGGCAAGCGGAAAGCTGTGCTGCTCGGCCAGGGAGATGTTCAGGCCGTCGTCGGTGGCCGCGGCTTGGAGTTCGAAATTGAACGAGACGCAAAAGCGCTTGCGCAGCGCCAGCCCCCAGGCCTTGTTGATGCGCGCTCCGAAGGGCGCATGGATGACCAACTGCATCCCGCCGCCTTCATCGAAGAAGCGCTCGGCAATCACGGTCTGTTGTGTGGGCACGGCGCGCAGCACGGCGCGCCCTTCGACGATGTACTGGATGGCCTGCTCCGCACCGGATTCATCGAGACAACACTCACTGCGCAGCCACTCGATAGCGGCTGCCACTTCCGGATGGTTGCGGTCCACGAACCCAGGCTGCACGTTGGCGACGAGGCTGCTGATCTTGTCCCGCAGCTCGGAGACGTGCGCCGACAGCTCGTCGGTGCGCGCCGGGGCCTCGCCCCGCCAGAAAGGAATGCTGGGGGGAGCGCCGTGCGCGTCCTCTACCAGCACGCGGCCCGCGGCTTCGATGCGCCGGATGCGCCACGAGGTGTTGCCCAAGAGCATGATGTCGCCCTTCAGGCTTTCGACCGCGAAATCTTCGTCCACGGTGCCCACCACCGTGCCTTCGGGCTCGGCGACTACGGTGTACAGAGCGTTGTCGGGGATGGCGCCGCCACTGGTAATGGCCGCCAGCCGGCTGCCGCGGCGGGCGCGCAGCCGATGGTTCACGCGATCACCATAGAGGTACGCGCCGTAGCGACCGCGGCGGGCGGCAATGCCCTCCGATAGCATCTCGAGCACAGCATCAAAGTCCGCGCGTGGCAGGTCGCGATAGGGATAAGCTCGTCGCAGGACTGCGAATAGTTCGTCTTCCTGCCACTCTTCGGCGGCGCACATGGCCACGATCTGTTGCGCGAGGATGTCCAGCGGGGCGTCGGGAATGAGAATGCGATCAAGGTCACCGTGACGGATAGCGCGCACCAGGGCGGCACACTCGATCAGCTCATCGCGGGTGGTGACAAAGAGGCGGCCCCTGGGAACAGCTCCGCGCCAGTGACCGGCGCGACCGATGCGCTGCAGGGCGACGGCAATCGCGCGCGGCGAGCCCAGGTGCACCACAAGATCCACGTAGCCGACGTCGATGCCAAGTTCCAGCGAAGCCGTGGCCACCAATACCTGCACTTCGCCGTTCTTGAGTTTCTTCTCCGCTGCCAGGCGCAGCTTGCGCGAGAGGCTGCCGTGATGAGCGGCCACGGCATCTTCGCCCAGCCGCTCGGCCAGATGGTGCGCCGCCCGCTCGGCCAGCCGGCGAGTGTTGACGAAAACCAGAGTGGAGCGGTGCTGGCGGACGAGGTCGGCCACGCGATCGTAAATCTCGTCCCACATTTCGTTCGAGGCTACGGCGCCCAGTTCGCTGCCCGGGACTTCTATCGCCAGATCGAGTTGGCGTTGGTGGCCGATATTGACGATGGCCGGATCGGGACGCCCGGTGCCGGTGAGGAAATGCGCGATCAGCTCAATGGGCTTCTGCGTTGCCGACAAACCGATACGCACAGGACGCTGCCGCACCAGAGCGTCCAGGCGCTCCAGCGAAAGCGTCAGGTGGGAGCCGCGTTTGTCGTCGGCCACGGCGTGGATCTCATCCACAATTAAAGTCTCAACG
>DASYTX010000368.1:0-1914 GCA_036001865.1 Terriglobales bacterium | reverse complement strand
TGCCCTGCTGGAGACCTGACCCTGCCTCATGCCCGCGGAACTTACCATCGCCACTCCAGCCGCCATCGGGGAAGCACAGCACAAAGCTATCGTGTTTGAGGACGTGGCCATCGAGTTCGAAGGCAAGATAGTGCTGGACGGCATTTCCTTCACCTTGACGCGGGGCGAGACCATGGCGCTGCTGGGCGTTGCCGGCTCCGGCAAGACCACCATCCTGAAGCTCACTCTGGGACTCATCAAGCCCGATCGCGGCCACATCTATGTCCTCGGCCATGACGTAACTCAGATGCGGGAGGAGGACTTGTTCGACCTCCGCCGCAAGCTGGGCATCGTCTTTCAGGAGAGCGCGCTGTTCGATTCGCTGACCGTCAAGGAGAATGTCGGCTACCGCCTGATAGAGGAAGGCGTCCCAGAGGAAGAGATCGATCAGCGGGTGGCTGAGGTGCTGCGCTTTGTGGGACTGGAACACACCATGGACATGTTCCCGGCGCAGCTCTCCGGTGGCATGCGGCGGCGGGTGGCCATCGCCCGCGCCATCATTACGCAACCGGAAATCTTGCTCTACGATTCCCCAACGGCAGGTCTGGACCCCATCACCTCGACCACCATCATCGAGCTGATCGTCAAGCAGCGCGACGTGTACCACACCAGCGCCCTGCTGGTCAGCCACCGCCTGCAGGACGCCTTCATCCTCGCCTCCCACTACTTCGACGTCGAAGCTAACGAGATGCGTCCGCTGGCGTCCTCGCCCGACAGAAAGATCAACACCGTGTTTACCATCCTGCGCGACGGCAAGATAATTTTCAGCGGTACCGCTGCCGAACTGGCCGAATCGGAAGACGAGTACATCAAGGAATACATCTCTTAAGCCGTACGGGCGACGGAAGCCTGGGCCATCATTTGCTTGCGCATGGCCATGCGGGCCTCCATCTGCCGCAGGCGTTCGCGCGACTGCGGCGTGGCCATGATCACTTTCTCTACGTTGGCCAGCAGCTCCGGGGCTTGGAAGAATCCCCGCATCTCCTTGAGAAAAGGCCGAAACCTGCAGAAGAAGGCGAACATCTCGGGGTTGTTTTCGACGAACAGCTCGTAGTGCAGTGTGCCGTGGTTTACCAGCGACGCCGCCATCTCCCAGTATCCCGCGACCTGCCGAAGCCAGTTGTTCTCGGGGCTGGGATACGCGAGGGCGACCTTCTTAATGTCCTCGAAGCTCTGCGGCGAGAAACTGGTGATGAAGTCGCGCGCCTTGCGCATTTCGGCTTCGCGGCGCAGATCATAGAGCTTCAGGATCAGGTCGGCATCGGCAGCCGTGGGCTTGCTGTTTCTTATTCTCTGCTTGGGCATGGTGACACCTGTCATTGGGATTTGTTAGGGCGCAACTATTCTAAGGGCACGCTGCAAGGACACCCTAGCGTCCAGCATTGATTTTTCGGACCGGTAACACTTCCTGCCGGGTTGCTGTAGAATGCCGCTCCCACGGCCCGAGACTATTCACCGGAGGCGCTATGGCGCGCGTGACGCAACTCTTCATCAAGGCCGAGAACAAGCCGGGAACGCTGGCGACCATCTGCTCGGAGCTGGCGAAAAAAGCAGTCAACATCTCCGCTATCATTGCCGCACCCGACCAGGTGGGCGGTATCCGCATCGTGGCTGCGCCCCACGCCGCTGCCAAGAAGGTGCTCGAGGGAATGAGCCTGCCCTTCCAGGAGGAAGAGGCCATCGCTATCCGTATCTCCGACCGCCCTGGCGCCCTCGGCAAAGTCACGCGCAAGCTGGCCGACGCCGGCGTCAACGTGGACTATGCCTACGGCTCAATCGTAAAGGGCGAACAACGCGCCCTGGTCATCCTCGGCGTTTCCGATCTGAAGAAAGCGGAAGAAGTGCTCTGATCCTGTGGCCAAGCTGTAGGACGCG
>DASYTX010000367.1:0-8629 GCA_036001865.1 Terriglobales bacterium | reverse complement strand
TCCCCAACTTCGGTACCCGTGGCCACGGGACCCGGTTGCGTGAAGGTATGGTGCTGGCCATCGAGCCTATGGTCAACGCCGGCCGGCCGGAAGCCCGGGTGCTCGATGATAAGTGGACCGCGGTGACCGAAGATGGCAGCTACAGCGCCCACTTCGAGCACTGTGTCGCCGTTACCCGCGACGGTCCTCTGATTCTGACCGAGTAGCTAGGAGGGACCGATTTAGTCGTGCCGGCTAGAGTTAGAAGCAGGGTGGGAGGGCACGACTTTAGTCGTGCCGCCTCCGCGCTACAAGCAGAGTCGAGTCCCGTAGGGACGACACGAAGAGGCAGCGGACGCGAATTCAATCGTGCCGCTGAGATTTAGAAACGAGGTGGGAGGGCACGACTTTAGTCGTGCCGCCTCGCTGCACCACGAGAGTCGAGTCCCGTAGGGACGACACATACTTAGCTCAGCGCTTCAGCGCTGGGTCGGCCACCAGAGATCCGCTAGTCCCGTAGGGACGAGCCAAAATTGGGAGTTTGTGAGCAAGGAAGACGCGATTGAAGTCATGGCGACGGTGATCGAGCCGTTGCCCAATGCCATGTTCCGGGTGGAACTGGACAACAAGCATCAGGTGCTGGCACATGTCTCGGGGAGGATGCGCAAGAATTTCATCCGCATCCTGCCGGGAGACAAGGTTGCGGTCGAGCTCTCGCCCTACGACCTCACCCGTGGCCGCATCGTTTATCGTTATAAATGACCGCGCTGTCCGCGGCGTCTGAGAGTTATGAAAGTACGAGCATCGGTCAAGAAGATTTGTGACAAGTGCAAGATCATTCGTCGCCGCGGGGTGGTACGGGTGATCTGCGAGAACTCGAAACATAAACAGCGTCAGGGTTGAGGCGTTTGGCGGGCGTCCGAGCCCGCTGCCGAAATCCCGAAGGCAGCGAGGGAGCTGGAAGGGGTAATAACGAGCTATGGCACGTATCGTGGGCGTCGATCTTCCGCGCAACAAGCACATTGCGATTGCGCTGACTCACATCTACGGGATCGGCATTTCGCGCGCCGCCCGTATCCTGGCGCAAGCCGGCGTCGACCCGATGAAGAAGGTCCAGGACCTGAACGACGACGAGGTCAATCGCATTCGCCAGATCATCGAAGGCGAGGGCGGCGTCGAGGGCGACCTGCGCAAGGACGTCAGCATGCAGATCAAGCGGCTGATTGAAATCGGGTCGTATCGTGGGCTGCGGCACCGTCGCGGCCTGCCGGTCCGCGGGCAGCGCACCCACACCAACGCGCGCACCCGTAAGGGCCCGCGCCGTGGCACCATCGCCACCAAGAAGAAGGCGACTGCCAAGACCTAGTTTAGGGTAGGCGGTTCGCACCAGTTAGAGAACACTGAGTACTGAGTACCGATTACTGATTACTGAGTTTAAAAATGGCCAAGACACCAGCAGCGGCTTCCGGCGCCCCAGCGGCCCCCGAGAAGAAAGGCAAACGCAAGCAGTTCAAGAAGAAGGAACGCAAGAGCATTCCCTTCGGGGTAGTGCACATTCAGGCGTCGTTCAACAACACCATCGTGACCATCACCGATAACGAGGGACGCGTGGTCTCCTGGAAGAGTTCGGGATCGCTCGGGTTTCGCGGCAGCCGCAAGGGCACGCCCTTCGCCGCCCAGCAGGCCGCCATGAACGCCGCCAACATGGCGCGCGAACACGGCATGCGCACCGTAGAGGTGCGCGTTAGCGGGCCAGGATCGGGACGCGAGTCCGCTATCCGCGCCCTGTCGGCCGCGGGCCTGGACGTGCGCAACATCCGGGACGTCACGCCCATCCCGCACAACGGCTGTCGCCCGCCCAAGCGGCGTAGAGTTTAGTTGTGAGGTGGTGCGGTTTGGTTTGGCTCGTCATGGCTAGCAATGCTGGTCTGGGGTTTGCCATGGCGCGCTGCTGGCTAGGATGCCAACCTGACTAGCGCCGTAGGCGCGACCGTATTTAGCCCAGCACTTCAGTGCTGAGTAGCTGAGAAACAGAAGCGAGTCCCGTAGGGACGAGCCAACCAATGGATCGGGAAGAAGGGCCGCCATGCCTGTAAACCGATCGACCCTGATTTAGGGAGAGGAGGAAAAGTTGGCAAGATACACAGGCGCAGTATGTCGCCTTTGTCGCCGCGAGGGTATGAAGCTGTTCCTCAAGGGGGCAAAGTGTTTTTCGGAAAAATGTCCGGTGGAGAAGCGCAACTTCGCGCCCGGGCAGCACGGCAAGGACCGCAAGGCCAAGATCGTGGGCTACGGGCTGCAGTTGCGTGAGAAACAGAAGGCCAAGCGCATCTACTTCACGCTGGAAAAGCAGTTCCGCAACTACTTTGAGAAGGCCGTCCGCTCCAAGGGCGTGACCGGCGAGGTGCTGTTGCAGCAGCTCGAGCGCCGCCTGGATAATGCCGTCTACCGCCTGGGCTTCGCCGTCGCCCGCCGTCAGGCCCGCCAGTTGGTGCGGCACGGCCACATCCAGGTCAATGGCAGGAAGGTCAACATCCCTTCCTACCAGGTTGCCCCTGGTGAGGAGATTGCCATCCGCGAACGCAGCCGCAAGCTGCCCATCGTGGAGCAGATCCGCGAGCAAACCGCGCATCAGTCGGTGCCTGCATGGCTGGAAGCCGATCGCGAGAACTTCAAGGGTCGGGTGCTGGCACTGCCCAAGCGCGAAGACATCAATCTGCCGGTCAACGAACAGTTGATCGTCGAGCTGTATTCGAAGTGACGCCATTTGGCCAGCGTTTTTTCTGAGTACTGAGTACCGAGTACTGAGTACTGGTTTTTAGAGGCCCGGTTCCGAGCCCGATCAGCCTCGGTGATGCAGCGCCCCATGCAAGGGCCGTTGGGGATTTCACCTTGTGCCGCAGGGCCGAAACCAGCGGCGAAGCAGTTCTCGCCGCTATGAAGGAGAAATAGAAACGCCATGGTTCTTTGGAGAGGCTTTCAGAAACCCAAGCGGCTTGCCGCCGATACCGACACTCTGACCGACCGCTACGGTCGCTTCTGGGCGCAGCCCTTCGAGCGCGGCTTCGGCACCACCATTGGCAACGCCTTGCGCCGCGTGCTGCTTTCCTCCATTGAGGGCGCGGCCATCACCGCCGTTAAGATTGAGGGCGTGCTGCACGAGTTCCAGTCCATTCCGGGCGTGGTTGAGGACGCTACCGACATTATCCTCAACCTCAAGCAGATCCCCTTCAAGCTCAGCGGCGAGGGTCCCAAGACCATCTATTTGCGTTCCGATGCCGCCGGGGTGGTGACTTCGGGGAACATCGAAGCTGATGCCGACGTCGAGATCCTCGACCGCAACGTTTACATTGCTACCGTCAGCGAAGGCGGCAAGCTGGATATGGAGATGCGCCTCAAGCGCGGCCGCGGCTATGTTGCTGCCGACAAGAACTTTGACGAGGACCTCGGCCTCGGCTATATCCCCATCGACTCCGTGCACTCGCCGGTGCGCAAGTGCAATTACATCGTGGAGGCGGCGCGCCTCGGGCAGATCACCGACTACGACAAGCTCACCCTGGAAGTGTGGACCAACGGCTCCGTGCGTCCCGCCGACGCCGTAGGCCTGGGCGCCAAGCTGCTCAAGGACCACATGAACATCTTCATCAACTTCGAGGAGGAGCTGGAACTGGAGGCGGCCGACGCCGAGCGCAAGCCCGAGATCCGCAACGAGAATCTCAACCGCTCGGTGGAGGAGCTGGAGCTTTCCGTGCGCAGCTACAACTGCCTGAAGAACGCCAACATTCAGACCATCGGCGAACTGGTGCAGAAGACCGAAGCCGAGATGCTGAAGACCAAGAACTTCGGGCGCAAGTCGCTGAACGAGATCAAGGAGATTTTGCAGACAATGGGGCTGGGCCTGGGCATGAAGATCGACGAGCACGGCAACGCTGTCCCCGGTGCTCCGCCGCCGCAGCCCACAGGCTTGTCTTACCGCGAGACAGGGTACTGACGAACGGAGAAGCGAACGCACGTGCGCAGGTATCGAGCCTGCGCGCGCACAGGATTGAATCATGCGTCATCTCAAAGCTGGATGGAAACTCGGACGTAATACCAGTCACCGCCGCGCCCTGCTGCGCAACCTGGTGACCTCGCTCATTCTCGAGGAGCGCATCGAGACCACGGTGGCCAAGGCCAAGGCCATGCGTCCGCACGTGGAGAAGATGATCACGCTGGGCAAGCGCGGCGACCTGGCCGCGCGTCGCCTGGCGGCGTCGTTTTTGATGACCCCGGCCGCCGTGCGCAAGCTGTGGGACATCGCGCCGCGTTTTGGCGACCGCAACGGCGGCTACCTGCGCATCGTGCGCACCGGCTGGCAGCGCGGTGACGGCGCGGAGAAGGCCTTCATCGAGCTGATCGGCAGCGAGAAGCTGGTGGAGAAGAAGCGCGAGAAACGCGCCGAAACTCGCGCCAAGCGCGCCGAAGTCGCCCGCAAGGCCATGGAAGAGCAGCAAGCCGCTGCCGAACAGGAAGGCGTCGAGGAGAAGGAAAAGGAAAAAGAATAGCCGCAGAGTCGTTGCATACAAGGCCTCTGCCTGCGAATTAGCAAGACGCACCCGCAATCGGGTGCGTCTTGCTTTTGAGACGTTTCTCGGAAGGGCACGACCTCAGTCGTGCCGTTGTCGCACGCTGCGTTAGACTGAGATTTTGCTGAAGTCTGGCTAATTTCCTTTGAGCAAGATTGACGATCCACGCGATCACTCCCGCAACGTCTACGTCTTCGGCGCCACTTCTTTTCTCAACGACACGGCCACGGAGATGGCCTACTGGGTCCTCCCGGCGTTTCTTACCACTCTCGGCGCGGGCCCGGCGCAGCTTGGCATCATCGAGGGCATCGCCGAGAGCGTCGCCTCCTTCGGCAAGCTGTTCTCCGGCTACCTGACTGACCGCGTTCGCCGGCGCAAGCCTCTGGTGGTCTTCGGCTACGCGCTGGCTAACGTCGTCAAGCCGGTATTGGCCTTGACCACGGCCTGGTGGCAGGTGCTGCTGGTGCGCTTCGCCGACCGCAGCGCCAAGGGCATCCGTCAGGCGCCACGAGATGTCATGCTGGCCGAGTCGGTGGATAAAGCCAGAGTCGGATCGGCGTTTGGTCTTCTGCAGGCCATGGATTCGGCGGGCGCGATTGCCGGTCCGCTGCTGGCATTGTGGCTGCTCTCGGATCTGGGATATCGAGGCCTGTTCTGGGCAGCCGCGGTTCCCGGCCTGCTCAGCATCTTTATTGTGGCGCTGGGCGCGCGGGAGACCAGCAAAGCCAAGCAGCAGGGGAGTTCCGTGGAGAGCAGGGACGGCGCTGCACACCTCGGCTGGCGCTTCTACTACATGCTGGCGGCGGTGACGTTGTTCTCACTCGGCAACTCCAGTGACATGTTCCTGATACTGCGCGCGCAGGACGCCGGCATCGACGCCCGCTACGCCCCGCTGCTCGGCCTGGTGTTCAACTTGGTTTACACCGCCGGTTCGTGGCCCGCGGGACGGCTCGCGGACCGCATGTCGAAGTATCTGATCGCGGCTGCTGGCTACCTGGTCTTCGCCATTGTGTATGTTGTCTTCGCTACAGCGCCTTCGCACATCGCCCTGTGGGCGATTATGGGGTTCTACGGTCTTTATTACGCGCTCACCCAGCCGGTATTGCGCGCTCTAGTCGCCGACACGGCGCCTGCCGACGCGCGTGGCCGCGCATTTGGAACTTTCCACTTTGCCAGCAGCATTGCTGCCCTGCTGGCCAGCGTCCTTACGGGGCAATTGTGGAAGCACTTCGGAGCCGCAGTCCCGTTCTACATTTCCGCAGGCTTGGCGGTGCTTGCGGCCCTCATGCTGCTTCTCATGCCTCGCGGCCGGAGGCGCTGAATGGGCTTCGCCTCACTCAGCATGACAAGCTGGGTCCCTGGCGTCGAAGCCGGAAAAAGACTGACGCCACCGCGGCGCTTGCGCCCAGCATGTCCAGTCCGACATCGAGGGCGCTGGCGCCACGCGATGGCATGAAGCTTTGGACGGTTTCGTCCATCAGCGCGACTCCCAGGCAGACCGCAAGCGCGACCAAGGCCCAGCGCATGTACCGTTCCCGAGATCCGCTGCGCAACGCGCGGAACCATAGCACCGCCAAAACAGCGTAGACGGTTACATGCGCGACCTTTCGCAACGCAAGATGAAGGGCGAAGAACGTCGCGGGATCCATGCTGCCGACGAGGACACGAAGCAGCGCCATCAGCAGCGTGCCGGTGTTAACGCTCGAAAAAAAATCAGTGGAGCCGACGAAAACAACGCCCATCCAGGCCAGCGCCGGCACCCAGTAACGCAGAAATGAGGACGTTGTTGGTTCTCTGATTAGTCTGGCCGAAGAGCGGCGACCGATAGCAGACCTTCCCTACTCCAATTGGTAGTTAGGCGCTTCGCGGGTAATGATCACGTCGTGCACATGACTCTCGCGCAGGCCAGCGTTGCTGATGCGTATGAAGCGCGCCTTTTGCTGCAGCTCCTGGATGTTGTGCGCCCCGCAGTAGCCCATGCCGGAGCGCAGGCCGCCCACGAGCTGATACACCAAACCCGCGAGATTGCCCTTGTGGGGCACGCGGCCTTCGATGCCCTCAGGCACAAGCTTGGCCAGACGGTTGCCTTCGTCACCGTCGGTGAGAGCGGAAGACGAATCGCCGTCGGCGGCGCTCTGCGCGTAGCGCTCGCTGCCGCCCGCCGCCATGGAGGCCAGCGATCCCATGCCGCGGTACACCTTGAAAGACCGGCCCTGGTAGAGAATGTTCTCGCCGGGACTCTCATCGGTACCCGCAAACAGCGACCCGATCATCACCGCGCTGGCGCCGGCCGCCAGGGCCTTAGTGATGTCGCCGGAGTACTTGATGCCACCATCGGCGATCACCGGCACGCCGGCATCCTTGGTAGCGCGATAGGCTTCGGCGATAGCGGTGATCTGTGGCACGCCCGCCCCGGTCACCACGCGCGTGGTGCAGATGGAGCCTGGCCCGATGCCGACCTTGATGGCGTCAGCGCCCGCCCGCGCCAGCTCGCAGGCACCGTCAAAGGTGGCGACGTTGCCGGCAATCAGCTCCACCTCGGGCAGCTTGGACTTGATCGCTTGCACCGCCTCCACCACGCGGCTGGTGTGGCCGTGGGCGGCGTCGATGGCCAGCACGTCCACTTTGGCCTGCACTAACTCCTGCGCGCGTTCCAGAAAATCTCCCGTAGCGCCGACGGCCGCGCCCACGCGCAGGCGGCCGTGATCGTCCTTGGCGGCGTTGGGATATTTCTGGCGCTTCTGGATGTCCTTGACCGTGATCAGGCCTTTCAGCGCGTAATGGTCGTCCACCACCAGCAGCTTCTCCACGCGGTGCTTGTGCAGGATGCTCTCCGCCTCTTCCAGGGTGGTGCCCACGGGCACGGTGATCAGGTCTTCCTTGGTCATCACTTCGCCGATGGGGATATCTGTCCGGGTCTCAAAGCGCAAATCGCGGTTGGTGAGAATGCCCACCAGCTTGCCGTTCTTGACCACCGGCACGCCCGAGATCTTGTACTTGCGCATGACGTCGAGGGCGTCAGAGATTTTGCGGTCGGGCGACATGGTCACGGGATCGACGATCATGCCGGCTTCCGAGCGCTTCACCCGGTCCACTTCTTCCGCCTGCTGATCGATTGAGAGATTGCGATGGATGATGCCGATGCCGCCCTGCTGCGCCAGCGCGATGGCCAGGCGCGATTCCGTGACCGTGTCCATGGCAGCGCTGACGACAGGCACGTTGAGCGCGATATTGCGTGAGAGCTTGGTGCGCGTGTCCACCGCGGCGGGCACCACGTCGGAGCGCGCCGGCAGCAGCAACACGTCGTCGAAGGTGAGGGCCTCAGGGACGGGGAAGTGAATCATGGCGCTGTCTCGAACCGGGGATAAAGGTCATTGTACACAAGGGGCCACCCCTATCTGCCGGTCCTTTGGAATCAGTGGCTTGCGGGGGTATTTTGAGCAAAATATCCTGGATGCAAGGGGTTAGGGGGCATATTTGGAGGTATGAGACGCCATATCTCAGAGATAATAATAAGTATGTAAGTATGTCATAAAAATGCGAGCGCGTCAACCGCCTTATTGGGTAGGGAACGGGCATCAAGCAACGGGCGGCTGGTTGCGTTCGGGTTCCCGATTGTCCGCTACACGGCAACGTGGCCGGTAGAATAGCTTCGAAGGGTTGGCAATTAGGATCCAGAAAACGTGGGTCAGGGTGGCCAAGTCCCCTGCGCATGGCTCCGCGCGGCAAAGCCTAAACGAAAGGTAAGCACCATAATGCCGGAAGAAAAACTTCAACCAACTCCTACTGGAGCCATTGTCTTAAGTACCCTATTTCTTGTTCTATTTGTGTTGTCTACGTCTCTACGAGCAGACGTCCTTCCACAATTCGAAGATTACGAAGTTCCCCTCTATCGCGGAGCGATCCATCCACCGAAATGGATTCGTCACGTTGCTGGCGACGAGTGGAGAGACGATCTCGGCAAGACTGTTGATCCACCGGAAGTCAATTTCGCGGGGAGGTACTTCATCGCTATGCACAGCTGCGGAACCGGTTGCAGATACTACACATTGACCGACCTATCCTCCTCCCGCGATATCGAGGTG
>DASYTX010000366.1:0-3046 GCA_036001865.1 Terriglobales bacterium | reverse complement strand
ACAGTGTGGTGATAGGTTTCATGGGGATTCTGTTATAATTATTCGCATGCATTGGGACGATGAACCTGGCCGACCGCTCTCCTGGCGCCTTCTCATGAGGAGAGGAGCCAGGTGGGTTGATCCACCGGCTGCCCCCTCAATGGGGGAGAGGAAACGAACCGGCAGGTTCATAGAAAGATTCAAGTTTTCAGAGTGAGATTTCGAGTGGCGCCGGCCTGGACTCGCAGGACAAGGCCGCCACTGCGGCCAGAGCCAGCCCGATGCCGATAGTTTCGCGCAGGCCGATGCGCTCTCCCAGGGCCAGAATTGCGATCGGGATGCTGACGAGCGGGTAAAGCCCCGACAGCGGAGTAATGATGGACGCTTTCCCGTTGCGGGCGAAAGCGGCCAGGATACCCAGATTCCCCAAGCCGAAGGTGAATCCGAGCGCGGTGACGAGCAGCCAGGTTTTCGCGCCGAGCCGTTCTGGCAGCGGCTGCCGGAGGAGGATCAGAATCGCTGCGGGAACGAATGTCGCCAGGAACCAGAGCGTGGAAAGCTCGCCCGAGATGTGGTTGGTGGAGAGTTTCTGGAGTAGCCCGGCCGTGCCCCAGAACGCAATCGGCAGCAGCGCGAGCAAGAGCCAGCGCGAGAACAAACCTTCCTCCGCCTGCACGTTGAACAGGTAGATCGCGGCCAGCGAGAGGAGAATGCCGGCGACCTGCACTTTGTTGAGTCGCTCGTGCAACACCAGAATCGCCAGCATCACCGTGACCAGCGGATAGAGACCGGTGAGGGCGACGACGGTGGCGGCCTTGTCGCCGATTTGGAGGGTGCGGTAGTAGGCCACATTGCCCGCGCAAGCCAGCGAGCCGGCTGCCAGGGCAAAGATCGCGCCGCGCCGGCGGTTGCCCGCGGCAGAAAGTCTCCGAGAAAAGGCTAACACCACCGCGACTGGAACCAGGCCGACAGTGGAGAGGGCCTGGCTTTGAGCGGCGGAAAGCGCGTCCCCGATGAGCCTCGAGAGAATCGCCCAGATGCCCCAGGAGAGCATGGCCAGCAGAGTCCAGAGTAACCAGCGGGGCATAAAGGTTAGTAAGCTCCAAATACCAAGCTCAACTTTGAGCTTTTACCTTGGAGCTTTTCATTGGTGTTCGCGCGTGCGGTCGTGCGCGAGGTGCGCCGGCTCAATTGGCTCGCACTCGGAGAAAGCCGGTGGTTCAAACGTGCTTTCGATGGTCAGTGCCCGACCCTCGCGTCCGGCCCGCTGGGCCATGAGCATGATTTCCAACACGTGATAGGCGTGGTCCGGTCGGACCCGTGGCGTTGTACCGGTGCGCAGACATTCGACCAGATCCCTCAACCCATCCGTCCAGGGCCAGTCGGGATCGGTCTCCTTAAAGACCTGCCAGCAGCCGGCTGAGTTCTGCCAAAGCTCGTAGCCGTCCGGGTCCCAGTCGTCGCCAAGCATCTGGATGGTGCCGGCAGTGCCGTAGATCTCGAGCGCGGGCGAGCGGTATTGCTGCATCGTAAAGCCGCTGGTGACGACACCGAAACAGTTGTCGCCAAAGTCGAGCAGCACGTGGGCGTTGTCCTCCGATTCGACTCGGACGCTGCGACCGTTGATCTCTCGTTCAGGAATGGCCACGCCGGTCATGGCCGTCACGCGTTTGGCCGGACCGAGTAAGCCGGTCAGGCTCGTGAGGCAGTAAACGCCAAGGTCGAAGAGGCAACCACCGCCCGGTTTGTAGAACCACTCGCCCCACCAGGGACCCGACCAGCCGTAACGGGCGCGCGCGGAGCACGGTTTGCCGATGTCGCCGCGCCGGAGGCGGCGGGAGATGGTTTGAAAGGTCGGACTGAGAATGGTGAACGGCGCGCAGACGAGCCGTCGGTCGCGCTGTCTTGCCAGCGCGATCAGCTGGGCAGCATCCGCGAGGTTGGTAGCCAGAGGCTTTTCGAGCAGCACATGTTTTCCCGCTTCGAGGGCGGCGCGGGCCAGGCGGGCGTGCTCGGGCATCGAGGCCAGGATCAAGACGACCTCCACGCTGTCCGAATCGAGCACCTGCAGTTCGTTCGTCGAAACACGACTCGCGCCCAGTGCCAAGGCGCGCTCCTCTTGGTTGGGGCGTCCGCACGCCAGCACCAGTTCGATCAGCCCGCTTTGGCGGAGCTTCTCGCACTGCGGCAAATAGGCCTCGAGCACGTTTCCGCAGCCGATGATGCCGAGACGAATAGGGGGAGCGCTCATACTTTCTTGTAGCTGCCACTGTGTAGCTGCGAGTGGCTCCCCGGGTTTTCGCGACAATGCCGGAGCACTCGAGGCTCCGCCGCGACCTCCGACTCGCGGGCACAGGACCATTGATTGATTCGCGGGCGCATCAGGGCAATTCCTTGATCCGCAGGTTGCGAAAGCGGACGGTCTTTCCGTCGTTGTAGTTCTGCAGGCCAATGTGGCCGGACAGCGAGCGCTGCTTTGAGTCGGTCCACGTTGCCACGAGTTCGCCGTTAAGGCGGGTCGAGTAGTTATGGCCGATGCCGACTATCTCGAACTCGTTCCAATGCCGGGGAGGGCGGGTGTTGGCCTTGGTGGAAGACTTGAACGGATAGATCGAGCCCGTCCGCCAGGTAGGCTGTTCCGGGTTCGGGTCCCCAATCTCCATCTCGTGGCCCTGCTTCACCGCAAGCCACGGATCATTCCCCGGATTGGGGAACCGCACGAAGACACCGGAGTCGGCGATCTCCTGTTCCTGCAGAAACTCGCCGCGCATTACGAAGTTCGTGAACGTGCGGTTCGTGTGCCACCAAAGTCCCATCCCGTCGTGCGCGGTGGCGACGCCATTCTCGAGTGTAAAGTGGCCGGGACCACACTGGGTCCAGCCATCTTGGGTGTCCTTGCCGAATAGCGCACCAAAGCCCTTCTCATCCGGTGCACTCTTCGGGACGTTCGTCAGGAGATTGGCCGGGATTTCATCGATGGGCCGAACCTCGATTTTGCGGTAGAACACCTCGGCGCCCTCGGATTGAAGCTGGATCTTGCCGCCAGTCAGCGCCATCTCCCGGCCGC
>DASYTX010000365.1:0-6829 GCA_036001865.1 Terriglobales bacterium | reverse complement strand
CGTCAGTACCAGGAACGCAAGCGCTCTCCCAGCCGCACGAACTGTCCGACGTTTCCTCATGAGCGCGCACGAGATTGCATGAACTCCTGGAGTGATGGCAGAGGCTCCAGCTCCCGGCCGACGAAGATCTGCTCAAAGGTCTTGAGCAGGTCGGCGTGGACCAACCCGTTGGACGCGAGCACGTCGCGGTCAGTGACCTGAAAGGGCTGGCCGGAAAAGCCGCTGACCTGTCCGCCGGCTTCTTCCACCAGCAGCGTGCCGGCGGCGGTGTCCCACGTGTTGAGGTTGAATTCCCAGAAACCGTCGAAGCGGCCGGCGGCGACACAGGCCAGATCGAGCGCCGCTGCGCCCGCGCGCCGTACCCCGTGGGAGCGCAAGGTGATGTGGTGATAGAGGTGGATGTTTGGATTCTTATGCCGCTTGTGGCTGGGAAAACCGGTGGCCAGCAGACTCTCGTAAATGCTCGTGGTCCGCGAGACCCGCATCTTGCGCTGGTTCAGATATGCGCCCTGGCCGCGCTCGGCGGCGAAGAGTTCGTCACGGGTGGGATCGTAGATCACCCCGGCCACGATCGTTCCCTTGTGCTCCACCGCCATGGAGACGCAGAACACGGGGAAGCCGTGGGCGAAGTTGGTGGTGCCGTCCAGGGGATCGACATACCAGCGGTAATCGCTGCCTGATTCGCGGCGGGAGCCTTCCTCGGCCACGACGTCGTGCTTGGGCCAGTGGGCTTGAATGCGATCAAGGATCAGCGCTTCGGAAGCGCGGTCGGCGTCGGTGACCAGGTCAACCTCACCCTTGTATTCGTACCCGGCGCGGCGGGCGAAGTGGTTCATGAGCAGCGCGCCGGCCTCGCGCGCGATCTGCTCCATGGCGGGGAGGAATTCCGTGGGCATCTTCAATAACGGCCGTCTCAAACCAGCCGAGGGCGGCTGGGCTACACGGCTGGGCTACACAGATTCCATGCTATTCCCGCCGCTGGCGGCGCGTGTCCTCGGCGATGTACATGATCTCGTGCTTGAAGATGAACAGATTGGGCGCGCCTTCGCGCGTCAGCCGGATCATCTTGTGGTCGTAATATTCGATCCAGCCCTTCACGATTTCTCCATCCATCAGTTTGATCGCGACCGGCGTTTGCTTCTCGCCCAGCGCCTTCAGGTAGGCAACTTCTTCGAAGGTCTCTTCCGGAGGCGGCGTCTTTCCTTTTTTCTGCAGCGGCAGCATGGAAGGTCGGAATGGCATGGGGAACATTCTACACGTCCGGTAGGCGAGCGCCATGCTTCCGATGCGGTCACTCCGCTTTGGAGGTGTAATAGCCGGAGCGATGCCGGGCGTGCAGAGGGCCTGTAGCATCTGGCGGAGTGGTGAGCTCGACCTTGATGCGACGGAAGTCCGATGCGGCGACCCGGCGCGAGGGATAGTATGCCAGCAGGTACTGAGTGCGAAGCTCGTCGCTGATGCGGCGAAACGCCTGATCAAGCTGCGACATCGATTCAGCGTAGTAGTGCTTGCCGCCGGTATCGGCGGAGAGCTGGATGAGCGCATGCTCGCCGGCGGTGTTGCGTCCGGCGCTGGCAGCAATGGGAACCACGATGATGCTGTAGACGATGGCCTCAGCGTGCTGCGCCGCGCGCACCGCTTCCTGGTAGGCGACGCTGCTGACGGTGTCGCCGCCATCGGTGATCAGCACCAGCACCTTGCGCCCTTCCCGATCTTCAAGCGCCCGCGACGCCAAGTAGATGGCGTCGTAAAGCGCCGTCGCAGCCCCAACCCGCACCCGCTCGATGCCGCGGTCGATGCGCTTCAGGTCGCTGGTGAACTTCACCAGCTCGTCGACCCGCTCGGAAAACTGGTAGAGAGCCAGTGCATCCACCGGGCGAAGGATGGAGCGCACGAAGGCGCGGGCAGATTGCAGCTCGAACTGCAGGTCCTTGTGGGTGCTAAGACTGGTGTCGATGGCCAGAACGATGGAGAGTGGCAGTTCGGAGTGGCGGTCGAAGACAGCTATGTTCTGCTTGACGCCGTCCTCGAAGAGTTGGAAGTCTCCCTTCCCTAATGCTCCCACCGGCGCGCCGTTCTGGTCGACGACGGAGACGAAGATGTTCACCAGGTTGACATCGACCTTGAAGGTGTTTGGGTCTTGTTGCGCCGCTGGATCCGCGGGCGTTTGTGCGAGGCACATAGCCGCGCAGGCCAGCAGACCTGCCGCTGTGGGAATCAAGCGCATCGAGGAGATGTTCACTTGGATGCGGGTCTGGTGCCGAGAGTTCTGGCCGCAGTGGGGATTTCCGCCGGGAAGGGCTCGCCCTCGGCCCAGATGGCGCCATCCTCGAAGTACTCCTTCTTCCAAATGGGCACGGTCTGCTTGAGGGTATCGATCAGCCAGCGGCAGGCCTCGAAGGCGGGGGCGCGATGGCCGGCGGCCACTATGACGAGCACGCTGGTTTCGGTATGCTCCAGACGGCCGAGCCGGTGCACCAGGGCAACTTCGCGCACCGCAAACCGCTCGAGGGCCTGCTCGGCGAGCTTCTCCATCTCGCTGAGGGCCATGGGCTCGTAGGCTTCGTATTCCAGATAGAGAGTTCGTCGACCGCGGGTGTGGTCGCGCACGATGCCTTCGAAGACGGCAACCGCGCCGTCCTCGGGGTGTTTGATCTCGTCCAGCAGTTTTTGCGTGTCGATATTCTTGCGGACGATGGCGACGTGGGCAGCGATCTTGCGGTCGGCGGTCTCGTCCGCTCCGCCACTCACCGGCGGCAGCAGACCGACCTCGTCCATGTCGCGTAGCGGTGACTGAGGCGAGGCATACTCCTGATTGACCGACAACGCTACTGAGGGGAGATAGCTTTTCAGCCGTGGCACCTTGTCTTCATAATGCGCGAGTAAGTCGGCCAGAGTGGCGCCCTCGGGCAAGGAGACCATCTCATCGCTCCGGCCGACCAGATCCTTCAGCATGCCGAAGAGCAGAACGCGAACCTGCATGCTCGCAGCATACAATGCCTGACCTCGCGCGGACACGCCGGAACAACTCGAATCACCCGCTGGTACGACAGCCTACGGGTCGATGATGATCTGCGGATCAGCGGCGGCAGTCTTTCCCTTTCTCGTCGGGTACGCCAAGTAGTTGCAGATCTCGCCCCTCGTTCCGTTCTTTAGGGGGCCCGAAGATTTCCACTCCTTTGCGTCGACCGTGATCGAGTTCTTGCCGAACATGTCGTGCTTGTCGAATTCGATGGTGTACTCCTCGTCCACTTCCGAGCACCAGATGATTTCCTCGCTCTTGTTGCTGTTGATCTTTACCGGGTCGGGATCAACCTTGTCTTCCCCTTTGATCACCACTGCCTTGTAAGTCACGAGCCACCTCCTCATCGAGTTTTAGGCCTAGCAGGATTACCTGCTGCGTTCCACCGTTCCGGGATAACTTCCGCGTTGCAGGCATGGTGAGGTCTTTTAGTCATGTGCGGGGCCCGCTTGCCGTTTCCTGAATCAACTTGCGAAAGCGTGCGTCGCTGGCAAGAATATCGAAGCTCGGGTAATTGCGGATCTGGCTCTGCGGTATACCCGCGGCCAGCGCCTTCTCCAGCCACCGGAAGCTTCGCTCACGATCGCCAAGCTTGATATAGATCACCGCCGCGCGCAAGCGCATATCGGCATCACCGGGTGAGATCGCCAGAGCATCATCGAGAAACTTCTGGGCGGCCGTTCTGTCTCCCAGGATGGCATGATAGCTGGCGAGCCATCCCAGCACATTGGCGTCGCGAGGATTGACCTTCAGACGTTGTTGTGCCAGGACGATGGCGCGGCGACAGGTCGCCAGTGATTTGTCTCTTTCGCCGGGGGTCCAGTAATAGGCTTCGGCTAGATTTCCCCACAGAACATAATCGTGGTCGTCTAGATTGAGCGCGGCATGATAGCTGCGGGCTGCATCTCCGAAGCGCCTCAGATAGAAGTAGGCAGTTCCCAGGTTGGAGTATCCGCTGGGAGAAGGACGAATCGCGACGGACTTCTGCAGGACGGCGATGGCTTCTTCGTAGCGCCCTTGTGCGATCCGTATCCCCCCCAGGTTGTAATAGCCGCGGTAGCTGTCGGGCGCGAGCGCGGTAACTTGCTTGAACATCTCGGCTGCTTCTTCGTAGCGCGCCCGCTGGAACAGGAACCGTCCCAGCCAGCTATACCCTGCCCAGTACTGCGGGCGGACGCTGATGGCGCGACGGTAAGTTTGTTCTGCATCGGCTACGCGTCCCACTTGCTCATAGGCAAAAGCGAGGCCGCGGTAAGCGGCATCGTCAGTGGGATCAGACTGAAGCGCTCGCCGGAACTCGGCCACTGCCTCCTCGTATTTCCCAGTGCCGGTGTACACCCGACCGAGGCAGGCGTGTCCGCCGCCCAGCCCGGCGGCCCGACGGCAGGCAGCCTGTGCCTTTTCCACCCATTCGGCTTTGTGGGTCTGCTCGTACTTGTACCAGTACGCCTCTCCCAGCCCGGCATGCGCTAGGGCATAGTTCGGTTCGCGTTCTAGCGCGCCCTTGAAGTTAGCGATTGCGCTGTCGATGTTCTCCGGAGTGTGATACTCGTGGAGATAGCCTCGACCTCGCAGGTAAAGCTCATAGACCGCCGGCTGGTTGGTGCCGCGTTCCGAAGCCTTAGCGTTCTCGCCCAGCTCCAGCTCAAGAGTGTTCAACACTCCCGCAACCACGCGGTCTTCGACTGCGAAAGGATCGCTGGGTGTAGCGGTGATCGTATCGGCGCGCAGCTCGCGCCGGCTCTGCGCGTCCACCAGGTTATAAGTAACCCGCACCAAGCCGCCCGCCTGTCGCATGCTCCCCTCCACCACCAGGTTCACACCTAGCCCGACCCGGGCCTGCTGCACGGAGTTGATCTTTTGCTCCCGGATTTCGCTCACAGGGACTACTTGCAGCGGGTATTTGTCGGTCAACTGGGTGAGCTTAGCGGTGAGGGTTTCAGTCAGGCCTTGAGCGAAGGCGCGCGCATCGGGGTCGTCGGACGCGGGAACGAAGGGCAGGACCGCGATGTGTTTCTTCTCCGGCAACTCGGGCCCGCCGAACCACTGTTTCCACTGCTTGCGGACTGCGGGGAAGGCCGTCAGCAGGACGGCCAAGATCACAGCTACCACGAGGACGCGTAGGGTGGAGCGGATCCATTTCCGCCCGGGCTGCTCGACAGCAGGCGCCGGCAGACTGCCTCCCCGCTCGAGTGCGCGCAGGTCCACCAACAGGTCAGCGGCGGTGGCGTAGCGCTGCTCCGGATCCCGGGCCAGCATCTTGGAGATCACGCGATCGAGATCGGCGGGCGCCTCGCGGACAACGTGGCTGACCGGCTCCGGCGCTGACGGCACCCGCGGTCCACGGGCGACGGATTTGTCGGCACGGAAGGGGTGGCGGCCGGTCGCCGTCTCGTAGAAGACCACGCCTAGGGAAAAGATGTCGGAGCGGCTATCGAGTTCTTGCTCCAACAGCGCTTCCGGTGCCATGTAGCCGGGCGTGCCGCCGAAGCTGGTGTCGCTTTCGAACGAACTAGTTATAGCGCCTTCGTCGGCCCAGGGCAGGCGGCGTGCAAGGCCGAAGTCGAGCACCTTCACCTGCCGGTCGGCGGTGAGCATGATGTTCTCGGGCTTGATGTCGCGGTGCACGATCCCCTTGCGGTGGGCGACATCAAGGGCTTCGCCACATTGCACCGCCACGTCGAAGAACTCGGGCAGGGGAAGGCTGCCGGTACGCAGCCGCTGGCGCAGCGTGGTGCCCTCGACGTATTCCATGACCAGGAAGACTTCGCCATCGTGCTCCAGGACGTCGTGCACGCTGGCAATGTGCGGTGAATTGAGGCCGGAGGCCCGCTCAGCTTCCCTCAGGATGCGTTGGCGGGAACGCTGGTCGCTGCCCAGGCGCTGGGAGACGCGCTTGAGGGCGACCGAGCGCTTGAGCTTGGTGTCCTCGGCACGGTAAACCTCGCCCATGCCGCCTGCCCCCAGGAGGGCACGAATGGCGAACCGGCCCACATTAGTCCCTGTGAGGTCACGTTGCCCTTCGGCCGGTGCTGGTTGTGCGGTGGCCATGGGTGGACGCCTCCGCTGCGTCACCCGTGAGAGGTAGTGTGGGGTATCCTACTCCTAAACAGCCCGGCAATGAAACAAATCATGTAGGAAGCGGTCAAGGGGGCTGCGGCAGGCCCCTTTTTTCCATCCCATTGCCCACCCTGCGCGTCTATACGGTAGTCTGTTAACAGCGGATGTCCGCCAACTTCCACGAAGAAGAAGTCCTGGGCAAGGCCTATGACAGCCGGCTGATGAAGCGGCTGCTAGGCTATCTCCGTCCCTACAAGTGGCAGGTGACGGTGGCGCTCACCGCCATCGTGCTAAAGGCGGCCGCGGATGTGGTGGGCCCCTACCTGACCAAGGTGGCGGTCGACAAGTATCTGGCCCGCAGTTCGGCGGCGGGGGCGCGCTCGGTACTCGACCCCTGGCTGAGCGCCGAACCCCTGGTGGGCATCGTGCAGATCGCGGCGCTCTACGTCCTAACTCTGGCCGCCAGTTTCTTCCTCGAGTTCACACAAACCTATTTCATGCAGTGGACCGGGCAAAAGGTAATGTTCGATCTGCGCAGCCAGCTCTTCCGCCATCTGCAGCAGATGCACATCGGTTTTTTTGACCGCAACCCGGTAGGGCGGCTGGTGACCCGGGTCACGAGCGACGTGGACGCGCTCAATGAACTCTTCACTGCGGGCGTGGTTGCGATCTTTGAGGATGTCTTCGTGCTCATTGGAATTGTGGTGATCATGCTGCGCATGGACTGGAAGCTGGCGTTGATCACCT
>DASYTX010000364.1:0-11365 GCA_036001865.1 Terriglobales bacterium | reverse complement strand
TGACCCGGAAGCGCGGTACCCGGAAAATGCCCGACCGCCCGGCGCAGGGTCTTTTCCTCGATGCCTTCCAGGATCATCGCTGCAAGGCCGATTGTGCTTATCTCGATCCGACCCCACGGGGAGCGTTCGCGGCTGGTTGTGTCAGGGCCCTCAGTTCTCCCATGGTTCGCTTCCGCTAGTGCCGGAGGAAGGGACGCAGAGTGAGGGTGTTCCCCGTTGCCGATGGTTTGCCTCAAGCTCTTCAATAATGCTTGTTGAAATTTCCAGGTCTGATGGGCCTGGTAGAGCCTTGCGTCGAGCAGCGCGAAGCCGGCGTAACCGAGCGCAAGAATGCCAAAGATGAAAAAGGGGTATCGACTCCAATGGAGAAACGATTGGGTTCGCGTCGGGAGAAACATCTGCCCCTTAGTTCTGAACTTCATGGCCGGTTGCTTTGGCTGGCGGCAATGGTTTGAGATTTCAAGGGTGGGTAGTAACCGGTACGGGTACGGACCAACAAGCGTCCACGACCCGGCGCCCCGGCCTTCACTTGTATGGCCCGATAGATCCCGTCCTGCCTTCTATTCGTGGGGACGTAGCCGATGGTGTACTGGTTACGAATATCACCAGCGATCCGTTCACAAATAGGGACAACCTCCCTTACTGACTGCGGGAAAAAAGCCTCGCCACCCGTGTCCTTTGCAAGCTGCTTGAGCGCCTGGGGATTCCGGTCGCCATCTTCCTCATCAAAGAGACCAATGGTGTAGATGATTGGGTCGGGGTGCCCCGCCATGGCCACGATCTGGGCCAAGCTGTGTTTGCTGGCGTTGTCGCCGCCATCGCTGACCACGATCAGGACCTTTTTGTCCCGATTACCCTTCTTCAGGTGCTCGAGGGCAGCAGCTACAGCGTCGTAGAGCGCCGTCATGCCGTTTGCGGCAATTCTGGACAGGGCAACCTTCAATTCAGTCACTCGGTCCGTGAACGGCGTGTTGTCCGGAAGACCAAACGAAACATTCTCGTTGAAACTGACCACGAACATCTGATCTTTCGGGTTGCTGGAGCGGGCAAATGCCACGGCAGCGGCAATAACCTCAGGGCGCTTCGGTCTCATGCTTCCACTACTGTCGATAACCAAGCCAACCGTGACCGGAATATCCTTGTGGCTAAAGTGCTTAATTTCTTGAAGCACTCCGTCCTCGTAAACCTGGAAATCGTCTTTGTCGAGTCCGGAAACAGGAATTCCTTTGTGGTTCTGAACGGTCGCGTGCAAGACCACCAGGTTAACATTTACCGTAATCGTGTATTCGTCACCTTGGCTGCTCTTAGACGGGGAGGATTCTTGAGGCCGGGCAAGGCTTGGCAGAACGATCAGGAAAAAAAGCGCCATCAGACATCGGATTGTGGGGGCACATTCCTCCCTTATGCGTACCCCCGTGCCGGAACATTCTGCAGCCCGCAGCCTGACCTCGCCCTGCAGACGTGCTCCGCGTGAGGATGGCTCTCTCATCCGTCTAGTCCTTCCGGGAATCTGGCCGTTAGCCCGGAGTCCGCCCAGGCGGTGGCTCGCTCGACCGTCCGTGAAAGGGAGGCGGTTCTCACGCACCGCCCCCTTCGCAACCCCGACGCCCGTCAACTCCCCGCCCAGAAAGTTGGCTGCCGAAGCGTCCTGGTTGAGCCCCTGCGTGGCTGGTCCATGCAGGCCCACAAACTCGGGTTGGCTCAAACAGCTCGCTTCGAAATAAACGAAAGAGCAAAGCCTGCGCCCAGCGACAACAGCCCAATCAATCCCAAGAATGGCAATGGGCTGGCGGTTTGCGGAAGGCGCTCGGCAGTCACAGGGGGTGGCTCAACAACCTGGGCTAATTCAACCACTTCTCCCGTGGGCTTAATGGCCTCGACTGGCGCCGTTTTCAAAGCCTCGATGGGCGCTGCTGCCAGTTCGATCGGCGTCGCGAGAACGGGCTGATTTGTCACCTTCGCCAGTTCGATCGCCCTTGACTTTGGATATACAAATTCCTCGCCCCAATTACGCCCCGGATAAAACCACGCCCTGATGGCTTCCGGCTGGCCGGCTGGCCGCTCCCGAAACGTCATTACGGTTTTGTCGGTTGCCTTCAAACGGTAGTTCGGGATTGCGAGAATGGTTGTATACACATGGGTTTCGTCTTCGTTGAAGATTTGGACAATGTGGCGGTCGGCCAACGAATCCAGGATCTTGAAGACATACGTGCCTGCCGGCAAAATCTGAGCACCGACACCGGGAACTTCGACCGGAGCGCTGAATGTCACCTTGGTCTTCCTGTTCCAGTCGTCGGCGGTTGCTCGCGGCACTGAGAACACGCAGACCGCAAGGAGACACAATACAGTTGCGAACACCTTGAACAGCTTCATGTTTCTCCTCGTTTCTTTCAAAAAATCGTTCCTAATTTCGAGCCCAGTAACTCACACGTGGAAGGGAGGAAGATCCGCTGGTTCCTCATCCGGTGCGGAGCTTTGACGCCCACCAGTATCAGCTTCAGTGTTCCTGAAAGCTGGTCAGAATTGACCACCGTGTTTCTAGTAGGCTCCTGCCGACGTTCCCAGGATGGGCATCACGGCATTGCGTGACCCTCGTCACGCGGCACGGACGGCGGAACTCCTTGATCGCGCAGTTTCCCTCCTCGCCGCTTTGAGCGGCAAGCTTGCGGCGCACCCGAGAATGTCCGCCGGAATGTGAGCATTCTGGAACAGATAGGCCTAGTCCTGAGCTGGTAGGGTGATTGCATCAGTATGTCGGTCACTAAGCACATTCCAGACCTCTCACCAGGGCCAACCGAGAGCGCTTGTCGGGAATACCCGTTGGGCGTGTGGCCGGCGCTGACTTCAGCCTTTTGTGCCAATCCTTCGCTGGCCAACCCGCGACATCCTGATTGCAGTCTGCCGGGTTGTACCTGCCGCTGCCACACCGCGAAAACTCTGCAGCAGGAGGAAAAGGCCAAGGGCAGCACTATCGCCGAATCAAAGCTGGAGAGGGACAAGCTATGGCAGGGCATTGAGCAACTTCATCAGTTAGAGCGACTGGGCAGCAATCACAGCAGTACCAGAATCCCTCCTCGGAAATGACCGTCGCTGACCTTCGCTACCGACCTTACCTCAAGTTAGTGCTGATCTATCCACTCAGTACCCTCAAGTTTGACAGCAGGACGAAATGATGGTAAGCTTGAAATCGAGCGAGCACCTCCCCTCTCTCTTTCAGGTTCTCTGAACTAAGTCAGTCCATCTGAAGTTCCTCCATCTTAGCCCACCGTACACAACCTAGGAGGTTGTTAATGTTTGCTCGCATCGTTTCCATGCGCCTGAAGCCGAACACACACGCGGAATTTACTCGTACCTTTGACCAGGAAGTCATTCCCACCCTACGTAAACAGCAGGGTTTCCGCGACGAGATCTTGTTCGCGACCCCCAACGGAACAGAAGTTGTCGGACTCAGCCTGTGGGACTCAAAAGAGAACGCTGACTCTTATAGCCGCTCCACCTACCCACAAGTGCTAAAGAGCCTGGCGAAAGTAGTCGAGGGAACTCCCGAGATTCGGCCCTACGATGTCACCATGTCGACCTGCCACAAGATCAACGCTGCGGTAGCAGTCTAAGCGAGCAGGTTTCTGTTCATGTGATTTTAAGGGCGGCAGAAGCCGCCCTTCTTCATTTGGACAAAGAGATCTGGGAGTTTGCCAGTACATCCAGCCACGGAACTTCGCCGCCGCGCCCGACGCTAGCGCATGGCCGGCTTTTCTCCCCACGTCGCGCAGATTGAGGTGTACTGGTACACGCGCACGAGAGCCTTACAGCAAGACTGCGCTGCGTATCTGGTTCTCACCTGGGCCCGCCATTGCGCGCGGCGGTCGCCCCGGTGTAGCATTCGCCGTCCCAATCCTGAGGAGGGCAATATGAAGCACGTGTTGTGCTTAGCGGTTGCGGGTCTCCTGTGCGCGGCCACAGCGCTGGCGCAGGACCCGGTCAAGGTCGATCCCAAACATCACAAGGTGGAATTCGAAGACAATCAGGTCCGAGTGCTGCGTATCACGTTCCCGCCCGGCGAGAAGTCGGTGACGCACAATCACCCCAACGCGGTTGCAGTATTTCTCACCGACAGCGCGTTAAAGCAGAATCTGTCTGCCGGTAACGTGCCCCCGGGGCCGCGCAAGGCCGGCGATGTCAGGTGGTCGGAGCCGTTTACGCACGCGCCCGAGAACACCGGTACCACGCCGATCCAGGTGATCCTGATCGAGTTCAAGCAGAAGCCGGCCGCAATGAAGGCGGCTGCGGAAGAGAGCCAGGACGACTCCACCAAGCTCGATCCGACGCACTACAAGATGGAAATGGAAAACGACCACGCGCGGGTGATACGCGTGCGCTACGGTGCGGGCGAAAAGTCCGTGATGCACCAACATCCGCGACTGATCGCCATTAACCTGAGCGACGGAAATTTCGCCTTCACCCTGCCAGACGGAAAGGTGCGAGAGAGTCCGGGCAAGGCCGGCGACGTGCAAGTCATGCCTGGAGAGAGGCACCTGCCGCAGAACCGTGGCGCCTCACCATCCGAGGTCATCCTGGTGGAGCCGAAGTAGGATCGCGCCGCACTCCCCCAGGGGCAGCGGCGGCCGTTGCGAGCAAACAGAAACCGCGGCCGGCTGCCTGAGATCCTCGTGAGCCGCGACAAGCAGTGGGACAATTGAAGGGTGGGAAAATGAAGGTACGAGCTCTAATTCTCGCCTGCTCCGTACTAGCGAGCGCATGTCCGCTGCAAGCCCAGCGTCCCTCCGAACCTTCCGCGCGCGCGGTAGAGCGTATCGCGAGAGAGGTGAGGCACGAGCTGCTGATGTTGCCTTATCTCGGTGTCTTCGATAACCTCGCCTACAAGGTGGATGGGTACAAAGTCACTCTGATGGGCCAGGTCACGCGTCCCACCCTGAAATCGGATGCCGAGCGCGTCGTGAAGGAAATTGAAGGCGTGGAGCAAGTGGACAATCAGATTGAGGTGTTGCCTCCCTCCCCCGTGGACGACCGTCTTCGTCTCCGTCTTTATCGCGCGATCTATGGCTATGCCGCGCTGCACAAATACGCGCTTGGGGTGCAGAAGCCAATCCGGATCATCGTAAAGCGCGGACACGTAACGCTCGAGGGCGTGGTCGACAGCGAAACCGACAAGAATCTGGCCGGGATTCGCGCGAACGGTGTTTCTGGGGTTTTTTCTGTAACCAACAATCTCCAAGTCGCAAAGTAAGGTTAGGGACCCAATGTTGCCTCAGCACACGGTGTTGAAAGCGGCGCAGCAGGGACTTAGGCAGGGCGTTTTTCGTAAGAGACACTGAGGCCAGCTGCCCTGTCCGGCTGAGGGGAAGTTAGGTCCGACAGCTACGGTGAGCAGTTTGCTTGCGCGTGTGATGCTCGGCCGAGGGCAAATAGTCGGCTGCGGGATTAGTTCTCTCCGGCGGCGCTGGAACTCGAGCCCCAGACAGCGCTGCTGCCCCACACGGCGCTACTGCCCCACACGGCGCTGCTGCCCCAGACCGCGCTGAAGCCCTGGTTGCCGCTAGAGCCCCACACCGCAGAGGAGCCCCACACCGCCGAGGAGCCCCACACTGCCGACGTGGGATTGACAAACACGGACGAACCCCAAACCGCCGAGCTTCCCCAGACCGCCGACGATCCCCAGACGGCGGACGAATCTTTTACCAAAAGCACGTTTTCGGAGTTTGAGTCGTAGGTAGCAGTGGGCGACATGGCCGTGCCCTTGGCCAGGTCGGTGCTGGCCAGAGCCGCAGCCAAATCCAAGTAGCCTGCACCCACGGTGAAGATGTCGTATTGCGAAGTGTAGGTGATCCCGGTAGTCGGATCGGTGACGCTGCTGTATTTTGGGAAACTCTTGGAGGCGGTCTTCATCAGACGCGCCTTTACCTGGTCGGGCGTGAGCTTGGGTTGCGCCTGCAGCAAATCGGCAACGGCGCCGCTGACCACGGCGGCTGCCATGCTGGTTCCGCTCAGCGTGAAATAAGGGCCAGTGGCCGACGCTCCGCCGTAGACGTAGTAGCTATAAGGTACTTTGTTGGCAGGGTACTCGCTCGCCAACGTGCCGTTGGTGCCCAGCGACACCAACAGATTGCCGGGCGCCACGATGTCCGGTTTCACAATGTGATCGACGCCTGTGGGGCCCTTGGAGCTGTAGCTGGCGATCAAATCGTCCTTGCGCTGCGGCGTGCCCATCGGCCTCATGGCGCCGACGGTAATGACATATGGGTCGTTGGCCGGGGATGCGATGGTGCCGTAACCGTCGTTCCCGGCTTCGTTGTACCGCCCGTAATTGCCGGCCGCTACCACCACTATGATGCCGGACTTCCAGGCCTGCTCCACGGCTTGGCACAAAGGATCGAGCCGGTAGCTCTCCATCACCGGTCGCCCTAGAGATAAATTGATTACGCGGATGTTGTACTGGGATCTCAGGGAAATCGCCCGCGCGATGGCGGCGATCACCTGACTGTCTGTGGAACCGCCGGAGGCGTCCAGGACGCGTAGGTTGATCACCTTGGCGGATGGAGCGATACCCTTAAACGTGCGAAAGTAGCTCCGTCCGGTCGAACTCGCGCCGTTGCCGGCGATGAGTCCAGCAATATGTGTTCCGTGCCCATATTGGTCATTAGCTGAAAACGAGCCCGGAACAAAGCTTTCGCTATAGACGATCCGGCTCATACCCAGCAAGCCGCCATTCAAATCGGAGGCTGCGGAGACTCCGCTGTCGATCACAGCCACCCCGATCCCGTTGCCGCTATATCCATATTTCCACGACGTAGGTGCGTTGATCGCGGGAGCGGCATTGCTCAAGAGCATTGTCAGCGGCCGGTCCGGGCTGACGTAGACGACGTTGGGATCATTTGCCAGCTGGAGCAGTTCGTCGCAATCGACCAGCCTCACCACTGCATTGAGTAACGGCAGCTGAGACACGATATTGCCCGCCAGGGTTACGACGGAACCAAGCAGGGAAGGAGGTTTGGAATACTGCACGATGACCTTAACTCTGGTGGAGGATTTATAATCCCTGAGTTCCGGAGCAAGCTTGGAGTCATCCGCCACGGCTAGCACTGAACTGACCAGCAGCAGTACGAGCAGCAGGACCGACCTTTTCCGTGTCATTTGGGCGTTGCTATCCTTTGCACAACATGGTTGCGACCCCAAGAATGCAAGTGCCCGGCCGAAGAATTAATTGGCTGAAAACAAAGGCATCTCGGATTGAAAGTGCTGCGCCAATTTGTCCGTTCGGCAATGACACGCGACAAAATGTCGCGGGCGGCGGAGACTTGAAACCAGCATTCAGCGCGCACAGGGAAGGTGCAATGCTCGCTCAGGTTGTGACGCAGCTACTTACGCAGGCGCGGGGCGTCGGGGAGGCGCGGGTTCAATCTCACCAACAGAAACAGGGAGATGGACCATGCGGTAAAGATCCAGATTGCCCACATGGGATTGAACGTAGTGCGAAGGGTCGCAGAGGTCAATTTACCGAGGTAACTGAAAGCAGCGAGCATTAGGCCAGTGGCGGCCGGAGGCGCGAAGTGGGAGGATGGGGGAAGCCGGAAGCCGATTGCTGGCGGAGGGACGAACCGCATGCCGCCAGTGGTCGCGGACTTTTCCTCAGACGGGCGGCTTGACAATGGCCGAGCACGCGCCCAGAATGCTGGCCACTCGGTTTCCAACTGGTCGCTCTCAGGCAACTTTACAAGCTGGATTTTGCACGCGCTCGGGAGGGAGCCCCGGTATCAGCACCCGCGGGCTGCATGTTCCCTGTCCCAGGATATGCGGTCTGCAACACAACAGAGACCGCCATGGACGCCAATCGGGCTCCAAAGCAGCGCACCGGACCACGGAGCGTGGAGGAAGCCCAAGTATGGGATCCGGCCACGCACAGGTTCCGTCCTATCTCTGAAGTAAGGGCCTGCACCCGGCCGTTTGCCCTACCCGCGCCCGACCCTCGGCCGGCTGACCGGCGCTTGAACACCTTCTTGTCAGTTGTGCTCTTGGCGGCCACGCTGGCAGCCATGGTGATCTTGACCATCGCGCTGACCCGCCCGGGTGGAATGTCGGCGCTGGTGCAGGGAGTGCGCAACAACTTGTCTGAAATCCAGTCGGCGGCGCCCGCGCGCACCTATGCCATGGACAGGACCTCGCCGAAGAATGCGCGTGCGCAGAACCAGCGCAAAGCCAGCCGCGGACTCCTGATTTCCGGAGTCAGTATTGTGATGGAACAGTCCACCCTGCCGGTACGACCGTCGCCACCGGTAGTCGCAGAAATCGACGGAGCGAGGCGCGCGCCCGGGAAGGCGCGCGAATCATCCTTGACCGTGAACGTGGCGCGCGGAGAAGTGATGCGCGGCCCTGACCCAGGGGGCAGCGCGCCGGAGGGTTCCTTGGTATCTGCGGGAGCACCTGCAGTGAACTTGCCGCGTACGGAAGCGGCAGAATTGCTGCGCGCGTTGGCTCGCGAAGGCCTGGCCCCGAACCAGGAAGGCAAGATCCAGCACGAGGTGCGGCTGGCGGCCAGCTTGGGTAGCGACGGCCTCGCGCATGCCGTGCGGCCCCTCAGCGGCTCGCCCACCTTGACGAAGGCGGCGCTTGATGCGGTCAAGCGTTCGCGATATGAGCCCTACTATCAGGAGGGGCGCCCCGTGGACATGAAAGCCATCATCAGTGTTAACTTCACCATCGCTCCACGCTAGATCTTTCCGCCAGCCAGCTCAACATCCCATTTGGGAGTGAGAGCGAGTCCACTTTTGTGAAACCAATTGCACTTCAGAAATGAACCTGTCTTGCGACCTGCCCGTAAATCATTGAACGGAAATACGGTTATTGGAGGTTTAAATTCGGCCTGCTAGCTGCTCAAACAAGGGTCGCTCTGGTGGTGCAACGGGCACGGGGGTACCGAGAATGCAGTCCGCGATCATGCATGCTGGAACCAGGCGTCCGCGGATCCAAGGGCGAGTACTGCTGGCTTCCCTGTTGGTCATCTTCCCGATGCTGGCGCTGCTGATCTTCGAGCAGGGCCGCGTAATCAGCAGTCAGCGCATGCTTATCCAACTGTTGGCCCATGACAGCATGGAATTGGGCCACATGAAGATGCGCCAGAGTGAGCAGCAGAACAAGAGCGGCGCCAAGCCGGCCCAGGAGGCCGAGCAGAACGCGATTCAGCAAGGGCAGCCGCGTGCCGACGCGAAACCGCCGCGCAAGGGGCAGAAACAGGATGGCGTCCGCAGGTCAGTTCCGCGGAACCAGCCGCGCGGCTGGCAGATCGATACCTCAGGTCGTTGGGCGATCTGATCTAGTCTAGAGTTTGTCCGCGCATGGGCGGCGACGTGGTCCGATGTGAGCCCCGCCGCCCTTATCCTTTTCTAGATCCTCAAATAAAGCACAGAATGAGGCCTCCATGAGCACGCAAACTGTTTTTTCGTTCGCGCTGTCGGAGATCGGGCAGATTGCGATCAACGTCCGCGATCTCAAGCGCGCGACCACGTTCTATCGCGACACGCTGGGGATGAGGTTCCTGTTCGATGCGGCCAATCTGGCGTTCTTCGATTGCGGCGGGGTGCGGCTGATGCTGGGCACGCCCGAGCAGCCGCAGTTCGATCATCCCGCATCGGTGATTTACTACCGTGTGGCCGATCTTGAGCAGGCCTACCAGCTTTTGAAGGGGCGCGGAGTTCAGTTCCAAGGCGCGCCGCACCTGATCGCGCGCCTGCCCGATCACGAGCTGTGGATGGCCTTCCTGCGGGACAGCGAGAACAACCTCCTGGCGCTGATGAGCGAGGTAGGGAAGGGCTGAAGGCTGCGCTCAGGTCTTGATCCGCGACTCAGGTACCTCCACCTCGTTGACGCCACGGAACGAGAACAGCAGCTTGACCAGGTATGTGGGAGGATCCTGCGATGTCTGTTGCACAATCACGCCTTTGGCGTCGGTGACCGCAGCCTGGAAGTGCACGCCGCCCACCTGCATCCCTGAGAGATCCAGAGTTACCTGCTGGCCCGGGCGGAACATTACTGCATTGTACGCCCGGGAATTCACGGCTGCTTGACAATCCAGAGCAGTTTCCTATGATGCTGCTCGCCCCTAGATAAGAGCACACCAGCCGCATTGTAGGCGCCACAGAAGGACATGATGATTGCCCTCAAGAAGCGGTACGCCGCCTTGGTCGTGGCGGCGCTTTTCCTTCTCGGCCTCGCTGCCCTGAGTGCAGTCCGCCGTGAAAAGCAAAGCAGTGTTGCTTCAAAGAGAATGATGTTTGAGGTCACGCCGGCTCGACTGGAACGGGGACGCTACCTGGTGGAGCACGTCGGCCACTGTTTTGCCTGCCACTCGGCAGCAAGCTGGGAAACGGAAGGACTGCCAGTGCAAGGGCGCAGAGGCGCAGGCCAGCTTGCCCTCCCCGACGACCTGCTCCCCATCAAGATCGTGGTTCCGAATATCACTCCGGACGCGGAGACGGGATCGGGACGGTGGGACGACGCGCAGTTCGCCCACGCCATCCGTGAGGGCGTAGGGCATGACGGGCGTCGCCTGGTGCCGATCATGCCCTACCTGACGTTTCGCGTCCTGTCCGACGAGGATGTTGCTTCCATTGTGGTTTACCTGCGATCTATCCCGGCCGTTCGCAATCCTCTACCGAAGCGGGATGTGCGATGGGAGCAGTATCTGCCGCCGCTCATGCCGCCTTTGGGATCAGTGCCACCGCCTGAGTTCTCGAACCCGGTCAAGCGTGGCGAGTATCTGGTGAACATTGGCAACTGCACTGGGTGTCACACGCCGATCGACGAGAAACTGAACCCCCTGCCGGGTCTGGACTTCGCTGGTGGCCAGATCCTGAAGGGGCCGTGGGGCGAGGTGGCCAGCGCCAACCTGACGCCCGACCCGTCAGGGATCTCCTACTACGACGAAGCCATGTTCCTGCGCACTATCCGTACCGGGCATGTGGGCGCACGCAGGCTGAGCCAGATCATGCTGTGGCGCTATTTTCGAGGCATGCGGGACGAGGACCTGAAGGCGATCTTCGCCTACCTGCGCACCCTCAAGCCGGTGAAACACCGTGTGGACAATACCGAGCCGCCGACCTACTGCAAGCTCTGCCTGGTGAAGCACGGTGCGGGGAATCTGAATTAGCACCTAAAGAAGGCTTGACCGCCCGGGGCGCCATATGATAGATATGTGTCTATATTTATGGCGGTCGATACAAAAGCTGATGAAAGGCTGGAGGCGCAGTTAAAGGCGCTGGCTGATCCCACGCGCCGGAGGATTGTCGAGCTGCTGCGTAACAAGGGCTGTTGTTCCTGCGACCTGGTCAGCGCGGCCGATCCCGGACTGTGCGTC
>DASYTX010000363.1:0-3721 GCA_036001865.1 Terriglobales bacterium | reverse complement strand
ACCGTCTTGCGGGTCTCGCGGAAGCCCACGATCTCCACTTCCTCGCCCACCTTCACCTTGCCGCGCTCCACCCGGCCGGTGACCACGGTGCCGCGGCCGGAGATGGAGAAGATGTCTTCAATGGGCATCAGGAAGGGCTTGTCGATCTCGCGCTGCGGCAGCGGGACGTACTTGTCCACCGCCGCCATCAGCTCGTCAATCTTCTTCTCCCACTGCGCCTCCCCGTTCAGCGCTCCCAGGGCGCTCAGCCGCACCACCGGCACCTCGTCGCCGGGGAAGCCGTAGCCTTTGAGCAGATCGCGCACTTCCAGCTCAACCAGGTCGAGCAGCTCAGGATCGTCCACCGCGTCGCACTTGTTCAGCGCCACCACGACGCAGGGCACTCCTACCTGACGGGCCAGCAGCACGTGCTCGCGGGTCTGCGGCATGGGCCCGTCGGTGGCCGCCACCACCAGAATGGCCCCGTCCATCTGCGCCGCCCCGGTGATCATGTTCTTGATGTAGTCGGCGTGGCCCGGGCAATCCACATGGGCGTAGTGCCGGTTGGGGGTCTCGTACTCCACGTGCGCGGTGGCGATGGTGATGCCGCGCGCCTTCTCCTCGGGCGCGTTGTCGATGGAATCGAAGCTGCGGAACTTCACCTTGGGGTTGGCCTTGCCCAACACCTTGGTGATGGCCGCCGTCAGCGTGGTCTTGCCGTGGTCGATGTGACCAATGGTGCCCACGTTCACGTGCGGCTTGGTACGATCAAACTTCTCTTTCGCCATTGCTCTTCTCTCGTCTCTCTTTGCTCAGGGGCTAGACCCCAATTTATTTTTCTATGGCACGAGTACTCGTGCGCTCTAACTCGAAACCGCCTTGCCCTGCACGCGGGCGATGATCTCTTCCGCCACGGCGCGCGGGGCTTCCTCATAACGCGCAAAATGCATGGAATAAGTGGCGCGGCCCTGGGTCTTGGAGCGCATATCGGTGGCGTAGCCGAACATTTCGGCCAGCGGCACCAGCGCCTTGATCACCTGTGAACCGGCGCGGTGCTCCATGCCCTCGACGCGTCCGCGTCGTGCGTTCAGGTCACCGATGATCTCGCCCATGTACTCCTCGGGCACGACCACCTCGACCTGCATTACGGGCTCGAGCAGCACCGGGCTGGCCTTGCGCGCCGCCTCCTTGAAGGCCATAGAGCCGGCGATCTTGAACGCCATTTCGCTGGAGTCGACATCGTGGTAGCTGCCGTCGTAGAGCACGGCCTTGACGTCCACCATCTCGTAGCCGGCGAGGATGCCGCCTTCCATGGCCTCGCGCATGCCCTCGTTCACCGGCTTGATGAACTCCTTGGGCACAGACCCACCAACGATCTCGTCGACGAACTCATAGCCTTTGCCCGGGTTGGGCTCCAGGCGGATCTTGACGTGACCGTACTGGCCGCGGCCGCCGGTCTGGCGGATGAACTTGCCTTCGGCTTGACTGATCTTGCGGATGGTCTCGCGGTAGGCGACCTGGGGCTTGCCCACGTTGGCCTGCACGTTGAACTCACGCATCATGCGGTCCACGATGATCTCGAGGTGCAGCTCGCCCATGCCGCTGATGATGGTCTGGCCGCTATCGGGATCGGTGTGGACCTTGAAGGTGGGATCTTCGGTGGCGAGCTTGGCCAGCGCCACTCCCATCTTTTCCTGATCGCCCTTGGTCTTGGGTTCGACGGCCACGGCGATGACAGGCGCGGGGAAATCGATCGTTTCCAGCAGAATAGGGTGCCGCTCGTCGCAAACGGTGTCGCCAGTGACGACGTTCTTCAGTCCCACGCAGGCGCAGATGTCCCCGGCGTAGATCTCGCTGATCTCCTCGCGCTTGTTGGCGTGCATTTTCAGCAGGCGCCCGATGCGCTCACGGCGCTGCTTGCGCGGATTCCAGATGCTGTCGCCGCTGTTGAGCTGGCCGGAATACACGCGGATGAAGGCGAGCTGGCCGACGAAGGGGTCGGTCATGATCTTGAAGGCCAGCGCCGCAAAAGGCTCGTTGTCGTCAGCCTTGCGGGCGAGCTTCTTCTCCGGATCGTCGGGCGAGACGCCCTCGACCGGCGGAATGTCGAGTGGCGACGGCAGGAAGTCCACGACCGAATCCAGCAAGGGCTGCACGCCCTTATTTTTGAAGGAACTGCCGCAGATCACGGGGAAAACTTTCAGAGCGATGGTCGAACGCCGCAGCGACTGCTTCAGTTCCCCGGGCGATATGGTCTCGCCCTCCATGTACTTGTGCAGCAGCTCGTCGTCGTTCTCGACGATGGTTTCGACCAACTGGTTGTGGAAGGCGGTAGCTTTCTTCATCAGCTCCGGCGGGATGTCTTCAACCACGTACTCGGCGCCCAGGGTCTCGTCCTTCCACATGACGGCTTTCATGGAAAACAGGTCCACGACGCCGCGGAAGCCAGACTCCTGCCCGACGGGAAGCTGGATGGCTACGGGACGGGCGTTGAGACGCTTGCGGATGGTATCGATGGCGTGCTCGAAGTCGGCGCCCACCTTGTCCATCTTGTTGATGAAGCAGATCCGCGGGACGCCGTACTTATCGGCCTGACGCCAGACGGTCTCCGACTGCGGTTCGACGCCATGTACGGCATCGAAAACGGCCACGGCACCGTCGAGTACTCGGAGGGAGCGCTCAACTTCGGCGGTGAAATCCACGTGCCCCGGAGTGTCGATGATGTTGATGCGCACGTCGCGCCAGAAGCAGGTGGTGGCGGCCGAGGTGATGGTGATGCCGCGCTCCTGTTCCTGCTCCATCCAGTCCATTACGGCGGTGCCTTCATGGACCTCTCCCAAGCGGTGCGTGATCCCCGTGTAGTAGAGGATGCGCTCCGTGGTCGTAGTCTTACCGGCATCGATGTGGGCCATGATGCCGATGTTCCTACAGTGCGTTAATGGAACCTGTCGTGGCACGTTCGTAAGCTCTTGCTCTACTGCGTCCGCTTACCAGCGGTAGTGGGCAAAGGCCTTGTTGGCCTCGGCCATGCGATGTACGTCTTCCTTCTTCTTGATAGCTGCGCCGCGATTGTTGGCGGCGTCGAGCAACTCATTGCTCAATTTGTCCGTCATGCCCTTCTCGCCGCGGCCGCGGGAATAACTAATGAGCCAGCGGATCGCGAGGGAGGTACGCCGATCGGGGTTGACCTCCACCGGCACCTGGTAGTTGGCGCCGCCCACGCGACGCGTCTTGACCTCCAGCACTGGCTTGCAGTTCTCAACCGCCTTCTTGAACAGCTTCAGCGGTTCATCGCCGCCGCGCTGCTCGAGCTTCTTCAACGCATCGTAGAAAATGCGCTGGGCCACGCTCTTCTTGCCGTCCCACATCATGCAGTTCACGAACTTGGTCACCAGTGTGGAGCTGTAGACCGGGTCGGGGGTAACTTCGATCTTGGAAACTTGTCCTTTTCTCGGCATCGTCGATCAGCTCTTTCTCATCAGGCCTTGGGGCGCTTGGCGCCGTACTTGGAGCGTCCCTGCTTCCGGTTGGCCACGCCCACGGCGTCCAAAGTGCCGCGGATCACGTGGTAGCGCACGCCGGGCAGGTCCTTCACACGACCGCCGCGGATCAGCACAATGGAGTGCTCCTGCAGGTTGTGGCCGACTCCGGGGATGTAGGTGGTGACCTCGATCCCGTTGGTCAGGCGCACACGCGCCACCTTGCGCAGCGCCGAGTTGGGCTTCTTCGGCGTCTGGGTATA
>DASYTX010000362.1:0-13261 GCA_036001865.1 Terriglobales bacterium | reverse complement strand
AGCCACGGCGGCTTTGAGCGGCTCACAAGATCAAGCCTCCAGCTTTGCCGAGGTACCTGATTCCAACAGAGCCAACAACTCTTCCAGCAAGTGGGTCGCCTCGGCCTGTCGCTCCCGTATCGCTTCAGCCTCGTCGTGCCGAGTCGTGTCGGAAGTGAGAAAGTGAATCTTGCGCAATAGCATCGTCTGTTCATACCAGGCGACCCGCTCGGTCAAACCTGGGTCGGGCGCAGTCCAGTGCTGATAGGCGTCGAGGATGCCTTGGCGCAAGCAGGCGAAGTGGGGCAGCTTGCCCGGCTTGCGCAGTGTGAGCCGGCGTAGTTGCGTCAGGAGATTACCCAAGTCCAAGGCTGGATCGCCGCGCGTCCATTTATCAAAGTCCAAGACAACTATGCGGCCCATTTGCCAGCGCAGTTGAACTGGCCCGAGGTCGCCGTGCAGAAAAGACGTTGCGGCGGACAGGACTGGCGCGCGCCGCTCCAGCTTACCCAGCATGTGCTGCAGAGGCGGTGCCTTGACAGGAATCCGATCGGAAAGCTCGGCGATTCGTTGTCGGAGATCGTCCAATATCACGGCCGGGGAGCTGATCCCATCGAAAGTGATGGGCTTCGTATGCAGCGCCGCCAGCGCGCGTCCGATGGCGGGTAAAACCGACGCGGGATCTCGCGCCAGTGCAGCGGTGACTGACTCGCCAGGCTCGTACCCCAACAGGAGGAGGTGAAACGAGGCGTGATAGGCAAAGAGACGCGGAATTACCAAGCCACCGCGGGCGGGGCCGTTGGTGACGGTCAATTGCCGCAGGACCGCGGCGACCCTCCCGGCGTCATCATCGTGCTCGTAGAATTTGCCCACCCACTGATAGCGGCGAGTGTGCGGTGCGCCAGCCAGCCGGGCATCGAGATCGTAACGCACCGCACGGTGTTTCCCACGCTTCGAGACAGGATGCGCGCTCCAGTCCTCAAGCCGTGCAACGGCACCGTGAACCTGGCGCAGTGTTAGGCTCAGCAGGTCCTGCATTTGCTCTGGTTCTGGCGTGGTAAAGCGGAGATTCATACAGTTTACGCGGAAGCCACTACTTCCTGCAGCGCCGCTCGGGCGTGGAGGGCGAGCGGCGGAACAAGCTGGGGCCACTCGGCCGCCTGCTTGCGACAGAGGGTGTAGATCTTGCGAACAAGAGTGAGGCCACGGTAGAAGGTCAGGTTGCGCGGCGAGACCATTGGCATCTCCGCGAGATAGCTGTCGCGAAAAGAGGCGAGCCACTGCGGAGCGAATGCCTGCAGGGGGGGATCCAACAGGCATCGCCGCTCGAGCTGTGCGAGAAAGTGGCCCGCATCATAGGCCGGGTCTGTGTATCCAAACATATCCAAATCAAGCAACACGAGTCGCTCACCCGTCCACAGGAACTGGCCGGCCGCCAGGTCTCCATGGACCAGCGCGGGCTCGGCCGGGTCGAGCAAGGTCAGCGCTTCCTGCAGGGCGTCCATTAACGGCTCGATAAATGGCGCAGCGGAGGGCCACCGGCGGCGGAGGCGCTCACAGCGAGCCCGTGTCTCCTCCACAATCATCTGGGCCGTCGTAGGCGGTTCGGGAACCACCGCCGAGCGATGTAGGTTCGCGGCGATGCGAGCCACCTCTTGCAGCAGCGCCGGCTTTCGGTCATCCACAATCTCTGACAAAAACACACCCTCCACCCAGGGGAAAATGAGCAGGCGCTCGTGCGGGATGTAGGCGATCGCCAAACACAGTCCGTTAGGGTTCGATTGGCTGTGCTCCGCCAAGGCTTGGGAGTGCGCCCAGACCTGCTGGCCAAAGTCATCCGAATATGCCTTCAACGCATAGGCCCGCTCTTGGTTAACGCCTGAGCGTATGCGAGCCCGCAGGACGAAACGGTCCGAATGAACGCTTTGCGCGGTGCAGACAACATCCGTTGGCTTGAAATCGGCCGGCAAAACAGGGCCGAGAATCTCCTGCACTACCGCCGGCCGCTGCAAACGCGCCAACTGCGCACGCAGAGCTGAGCGTTGCTCCGAAGTGGGTTTGAAACGGAAGCGCATAGACCCTTGACCTTTGCGGTTTCAACCTCCGTCGAGCCATCGCGACAAATAGGCGGTAAGCCGGGCGGCTCCGTCGAACGATGGGATGATTTGGTGCACGAGACTTGTGTGAGCCTGGCGATCACAGCCGAGCGCCCACTTCAGGGCGTCGGCGAGACTTTCCCCATTCAATTCTTTCGGGTGAACGCAACGAGCCAATCCATATGCCGCCAGGGTCTCGGCCCGCATTTGCTGCTCAATCTTGTGTGTGGCGCGCGGCACAATCACCAAGGGTCGCGCCACGGCCAGGGCCTCACACACGCTGTTGTAGCCGCCCATGCTCACGATGGCATCGGAAGCCGCCATGAGCTGGAACGTATCGGTGCGCGGCACGACGCGACACCATGCGGTTGCTTGCTCCTGGAGGGTGGCCTGCTGCTCGCCGGGCATAAATGGCCCAGTCGCGACAATCGCTACCAGATCCGGTAAACCGGCTTTGAGTTGCTGAAGAGCTATCATGGTAGCGTTCAGCACCGGATAGCCATCGCTACCGCCGCCCACCGTCGCCAAGACCAGGGGTCCGTTCTGCGGCAAACCATGTTGCTGGCGCAGTGCGGCGGGATCACAGGTGGGCAGGTCGCGGACGATGTAGCCGCAATAGTGGAGTTTGGGCTGCACGGACGGGGGAATGGCGTAGGCCTGAGCCACATCGTACAGCCTGGGCGAGCCATAGACCGCAATGCCATCGTAGAGGTTTTCGAACGCTGCATAGACTCCCAGTTCCTGCCAGAGCATACGAATGTGAGCGGCGTCGTCCATGATGTCGCGCAGGCCAAAGACGAACCGCGTGCTGGGGTACTGCCCTTTGAGCGCATACAGACCCTCGCGAAACTCACCTCCGGAGCCCAGTGGCTCGTGATCGACCAGGACAAGGTCGGGCGCCAGACTCACCGCTGCGTCCCGCAGGATCTGACCGCGTATCTCCCGGAAGCGTTGTTTGGCTGACTCTAGTTCTTCGGCGGTCTGCTGAGTTGTACCCGGGGTCAGACGAGTGGGTAACTTGATGTAGTCGCAGCGCTCGGGCAAAGCAAAGTTGCTGGTGATGGGAGATTTGGTCGCGATGTAGGCGACGAGGTTCGGGTAGGCAGCGAGAATGCGTCGAGCAATGGTCAGGGTACGATTGATGTGGCCCAGCCCTCGACTGTCCTGCGCGTAAAGCAGGAGCGTGCGGATCTCTGTTGGCTTGGGTTTTGTCATGCGGGACAACACTCACTCATACTAAATCCGGCAGTTTAACCGCAGAGACGCTGAGCCGCTGAGAAGAGCGGCAAAAGACTGGGATTCCCTTTAGCGCCAGGCTCATCTGGAAGGGACCTTGAGGGTAGTCGAGAATCCAGACGTTGAGACTCCATCTCTTTGTTTTCATTTTAGGCGTTTGGGCTAATTTCGCTCTTAGGTAAGCCCCGGGCTTTGCCGGGACATCCCCCGCAGTCGCTGGCTGCTGCCCCCTTCAAAAGGGGGACTCTTGACGCCAGCCACTTTGAAGGTCTCGCTGCTAAGCAAGTTCGTGAATTCCATTTCTTGCCAAGATTGTCGTAAAATTTCAGAAGGTCAAGTTCAGCACAGGTTACAAAAGTGAGACGTCTTTTTTGGAGTCTTTAGCCTTTTTCCTGCTTCTGGTGTTTTTGTGTCCGGCTGGTTTTCTTTGCGTCCTTCGCGTCTTTGCGGTTTGATTTTCGGTTCCGGCCTCAGGCTGGCTCTGGCACTCAGCGCCTCTGCGGTGGTATCAACGGGCTTTCTTAGTTCATTTCAGGAAACAATGGCGGTGCCGGCTGTTGGCCCGGGGCCGGCTGCGACCTCCAGCAGGGCTGCCAGCATACCTGGTATGCAGTCGAGACCGCCAAAATCGATTCGGGCGCGGCTGGGTGGAGGTGGACCGAGGTCGCGGGCAAGCCACTCTGTGATCGCCTGGGGCCTGAGATTGTCGGGATGAAGCATGTCGATCAGGCCGAGGTCCCGCATGCGCTCAGCGCGGATCAATTGTTCGGGCTTGGGCCTGACACGCGGTACGATCAGCGCGTGCTTCTCAAGGGAGAGCACTTCGCACAGGGTGTTGTAGCCTCCCATGGCGATCACACGGTCGGCTCGGTTAATGAGCGGGGCGGGTTCAGGAACAAAGTCGAGCAACTTTACAAGGGGCCGCCTCTCTGCGATCCGGCGCAGGCACCGGCGCATCGTTCCCGGCATATACGGTCCCATCAAGACCACGCTGGTGGTACCAGGAGGTAAATCAGCCCGGATAAAGGCCTCAGCCAGTGCAGCGCCGTCGTGCCCGCCGCCGACGACACAAACCACGAGTCTGCCCGCAGGCAGGCCCGCCAAGATGTGGGCCGCCTGGGCCCCTGCCAATTGGAGACGTGGACGCTGGTCGAGGTAACCGGTGTAGCGCACCTTTGCCGTCACCCGATCGGGAAGACGATACTCGTGAATGGGGTCGTACACCGCAGGATCACCGTATATCCAGACGGCATCGTAATAATCCCGTATGGCATTCAGGCTTCCCTGTTCAGACCATGTGCTGTGCACTGTCTGGGGGTCCTGAAGCACATCGCGCAGACCGAGCACACAGCGGGTGTTCCCGTGCCGACGCAGGTGCTCCAGCGTCCGATCAAGTTCGCAGGCAGCACCTCGCGGCAGGTGATCCACAATGAGCACGTCGGGTTCGAACCCTTTGATCGCGCTCCGGATCACCTTGGCGCGTAGCCTGATGAGTTCCGGGTTGGAAACATCCAAGTGACGGGGTTTGCAGTACCCGTCGGCCTCCTTGCGTAGCGCCGGCAGGGTCACCGTGTCCACTCCCTCCGGCATCGGCAGCGCACCGGCTTGCCGCGCCTCTGCTATCATAACGATGACCGGCTGCAGAGCGGAACAGCGCAGGGCCTGAGCAATCGAGGCGTTACGGCGGATGTGGCCGAACCCCACCATTCCCGGCGAGTACAGCGCCACACGATATTTTGGACCTTTCATACAAGGGGACCGTGATATCCCGGCCGGGATGGATTTGAGCGTATGCTCGTTTTGATTAGCCCCGTGCTTCAGCGCGGGGTGGAGCGGTTTCGCCCACCGTTTTTTCGGGTCCGAACGCGCGCCCTGCTCATCAGCCGATGGGTACGGCGGGCCCGGACGAAGGGAAGAACTAACGACAAGGCCTCAGCGGGCTTCGCCGAGGAGTTAAGTTAGGAGTGCGTGGGAGGCGCGCTCCGCGCGGCGACCAGAGCGGGTTTGTGAGAAAATAGGAGGCGTCAATCACAAGCCGTTTAGTCGCGGCCGGAAGCCACCTGCCACAACTGTGTCTCATTCGGTTTCTCGCTCACGTAACTCCTATGGAGCACCACGGCACATCAGGGCGCGACTAAACGGAGCCCCTCGTCCAGCATGATCTCGGCCCACTCCCGAACCGGGGAAACCCGCTTGAACAGATCGCGCCTCGCGCGATGCAAGCATTCCACAGCTCGGTAGAACGGCAGATGCGCCGTCGCACCTGCGGGACCCGCGGCGGCGTAAGTCTCCACGAAGTGCTGGACGGCGTCGTCGAGGGAGTGAAGGGAGCCCAAGTGCTTCAGCGCCAGACGCTGCAGCGACACGATGAACCACGCGAGATCCCGCGCCGGGTCTGCTACGTCGTACTCGTCGAGGTCGATCGTGGTGGTGCGCTCGCCGCTCAGGATCACGTGTTCCGGCATATAACTGCCGTGCCCGGCGCGGAAACCGCCACTCCCGCTGGCGGGTGCCGCTACCTCGATCCGGCAGATCAGCCGCTCGCACTTGCCAGCCAGCGGCTCCCCGAAGCTCGCGATCCTGTCGGCCCAATGCCGGCACGGCTCGATCTGTGCGCCGCTGCCGGCCACCCTGCCAAACGGCGGGGCGGCCTCGTGGAAGCAGGCCAGCCACAGGCCGCTCCGTTCGGCGACCGTGGCGTGCTCGGGCGGGCTGCCGTTCAGGAAGATCTCCTTCGCCGACGGCCCGGGCACCTTTTCTTCCAGCAGAACCCGCAGCTTGGGCAGATAGAGCAGCGGTTGGGGAATCGAGAATGCCGCTTGGGGGCCGAAGCCCGTCCGCGCCACAGCAGCCATGGCTTGAAAGATGTCCGAGCGGTCAACCGTGTGTACCTTGCCGATCACGCTGTGCCATCCGGTCACCGCCTTGACGGCGACTTCGAAGGTGCAGCGACGCCGGTGCGCCTTGAGGGGCTGGACACGAACCTCTTGCACGCTCCCCCACAGCCACCGGTCGCGGGCCAGCCGATCGAGTGCGGTGCGGAATTCCTCCTGATCGAAGACGGCGGCGAAGCCAGAAATGACGGCGCGCGCGTCGCCCTCTGTGTATGCAGTTTTCATAAAGCCTCCAAGCCTTCGTCCAACATTGTCTCGGCCCACTCATAAGCTGGGGGCGTCCGGCCGCTGAGATCGCGCCTCCCGCGATGCAGGCACTCCACGGCTCTGTACAGGCCGTAATGGGTCAGGGCTTCGCGGCGGCTCGCAGTGCCGTAGGCGCTCAGGAATTCTTCGGCGGCCCCGTTCAGAGCACGGAAGGAGCCCAAGTGCTTCATTGCCAGCCGTTGGAGTGAAATGACGAACCAGGCGACTTCTCGGGCAGGGTCGGCCACGCCATACTCATCGAGGTCGATGGCTGCCGTCCGCCGGCCGCTCAGGATCACATGATCGGGAATGTAGCTGCCGTGTGTGGCGCAGTTCTCAAAGGTGCCAGGCTTCGGAACCGCCCCCTTCAGTTTTCCGAGCAACAATCCGGACTTGCGGGCCAGGAGTTCCCCGAAGCGTGCCACTTCGTCGGCCCAACACTCCCAACGAGGCAGCTGCGTGCCCGGGTCGATCCGTTTGCCGAGCAAGAGTGGAGCCGCCGCCTGAAATTGCGCCAGCCAGCGCCCGCAACGTCGCGCGGCTGCGACCTGCTCGTCCGGGCTGGCGTTCAGGAAAACGTCCTTTGCCGACGATCCTGGAATTTTCTCTTCCAGCCGGACTCCCAGTGAGGAGAAATGAGCCAGCGGCTGGGGAATCGAGAACTCCGCCTCCGGTCCGAAGCCGGCTGCCCAGAAGGCCTGCATCGCCTGAAAAATGTCCAAGCGGTCTCTCAAGTAGGCTTTGCCGATCAGGGCATGCCATCCACCCTCGGTCTTGACCGCGACCTCGAACGTGCAGCGCCGCGTGTGGGGCTTCAGCACTCGGACACACAGCTCCTCGGGAATTCCCCAATGCCACTCCGAGCGGCACAGCCGCTTGACCTCTTCCCGGAATTCCTCTCCATCGAGCACGGCCGACAAGGGGCCAGTGGATTCCAGTGTCATCCCGCCTCCTTCGCTCGTGTGGCGCCCGTGGTGAAGTGTTCTTCGAGCGCCGCCCCTAACTCCCACATGAACCTCTCGAAGTGCCGCGATAGGCTCCGGTGGTGCCCCCACCAGGCCAGCCACTCCAGGGACTGATACAGGGCCACGCCGGCCAGCTCAGAGCAAAACGCCTCCCATTCCATGGGCCGTCCGGCTTCGGCCTCATACTGCTGGAAGTACGCGGTCCACATGGTCCGCCGCTGCTCTTGGGTCCACTTGCCAGAGGTGAGGCTCACGAGATCGAAGGTCCCCGGTCCCAGCGCCGCCGTCTCCCAGTCGATCACGGCGATCCTCGGGGCGCCGTGACCTCTCCGGAGCATGATGTTCTTTCCGAAGAACTGCCCATGAATCACGCAGCGCGGCAGCGCGCTGAGCCAATCGATACATTCGGCGTAGCAGTCGAGCCCGCGCTCGACCAACTCGCGCTCTTGAGCATTGAGGTTGGGTAGGATGTGCTCGACGCGCTCGGCGCAGCGGCGGTAATGCGCCTGGTCGTACCGGGGCAGAAAGCTCGTGCGGCCCACCGGCAGCTCCCGGGTCACCGCGTGAAAGTGGGCTGCCCAGCGGGCCGCCTCTATCCACAGAGGCATGTCGAGGTCGTTGTGCAGCGTCGTCCGGCCGCCGTCCTCGAGGAAGATCCAGTAGCGCCCAAGGTCGGGCTCCCAGCGGAAGGCGTAGAGGTGGAGCGTCCCGAAGCGCTCCGGGGAGAGGACTGACTGATACATCTGCAGTTCCCGATAACTGGGCTCGAGGTCGAATTCGCGCACTGTCCGCGCTTTCCCCATCTGGTTCCTTGGATTCAAGTCCTTGAAGAAGACGCGCAGCGGCCGGCCGCGGTCGAGCGTCACACGTAGGCGCTCGGTGCGGAAGCTCGAGCTCGACGACAGGAACTCCCGACGCAACTCGCGGATCCGGACGGGTCGTGCCCACAGGCGGGCGAGGCCCTCTTCGAGCGTCTCCATCATCAGGCGCGTCACGCGGTTGTCGATGGTGGCCGTTTGAGGCATTAGCTTTACCACCTTCGAAAGGTCAGGTCCTGTTCCGGAAGCAGAGAATCCCTTGTGGCCCCTTCGCCGCGGGCCGGAAATGGCGGAGCTTCGTCAACCTGCAGCGGTGCGACTGGTTGAATACTGATAACGCGCCCGCATTCCATCTTCAAGAGAAAGTTACAATGTTTCAACGCGCTCAGGCGATGAGCAATGATAAAGGTGGTGCGGCCGCGCATGAGGCGTTCCATGGCCTCTACGATGGCGGCTTCGGTTTTCATATCGACGGAACTGGTCGGCTCATCCAGAATGAGGATCGGAGCGTCCTTCAAGAAAGCCCGCGCCACCGAGATGCGCTGACGCTCGCCGCCGGAAAGACGCATGCCACGTTCTCCCACCAGGGTTTCATAAGCCTGCGGCAGGCGAACGATAAAATCGTGGGCATTGGCCGCCTTGGCGGCTGCTACAATTTCTGTTTCGCTGGCGCCAGGACGGGCATAAGCGATGTTCTCAGCGATGCCGGTGGAAAACAACACGGGCTCCTGGAGAACCAGGGCAAACTGGTTGCGGAGATCGGCCAGCTTGTAATCGCGCAGATCAATGCCATCGAGCAGAATCTGGCCGGCACTGGGATCGTAGAAACGAGTGAGCAGATTCACGAGCGTTGTCTTACCGGCGCCGGTGGCGCCGGCGATCCCCAAGCAAGTTCCTGGAGTAATTTCAAAAGAAATGTCGTGCAAGACCGGCCGGTCTTTTTCGTATGCAAAAGAAACGTTACGGAAAGCCATGGCGCCGGTCGTACGCACGAGTGGCCGGGCGTTGGGGCGCTCAGCGACATCAGGCGATTCGTCAAGCAGAGCAAAGGCCCGCTCGGCGCCGGCGAGATGGGACTGCATGGTTGCCATTTTTTTGCTGATGGTCTTCAAAGGGCTGTAAAGCTGTGTCAGATAGCCCATCACCAGGAGTAAATCGCCCAACGTCAAGGTTCCCGACTTGACATCGTGTATCCCGATGAAAAGGACTCCCGCCATTCCCGTTGCGGTGATCAACGCCACCAGGAGACTGAAGCCACCTTCGGCGAAAGCCAGACGAATGCGGGCCCGCATGCCCTCGTTAGATTTTCGGATGAAGCGTTGCTGTTCACGGTCCTCCTGGCCGAATGCCTTCACCACCCGAGCCGCGCCCAGCACCTCGTGCACCACCGACAGGGCAGAACTTTCCAGCTTTTTCACGTCGCGCGATTGGCGGCGAAGGCGACGGCGATAGGTTCGCGAGACCAGAAAGATCAGGGGTGAAACCGCCAGTGCCACCACAGCGAGCTGCCAGTTAATCCGGGCCGTGACGTAGATCATGGCGATAAGGCTGAAAGTCGAAGCAATAAAGGGGATGACACCCTCGACGGCGATGCTCTGGATGGAGGAGGCATCGTATTGGATGCGATAAGTCGAGTCGGCGGTGCCCTTGGTGTCGTGGTAAGAAAGCGAGAGGCGTTGCACATGACGAAATAACTGAGCTCGAAAACCTCTCAATAACTTTTCGCCCGTATAGGCCGTCAGCAGCGAAGTGGCAAAGTCTCGAAGCTGGCTCAACAGGGCAACAGCGATGACGAGGAGGACCGTGAAGATAAGCAGCAGAGTGTTTGAATGTGTAACCGCTTCTGGGAATAGCATGTCGAGGGAAGCGGGGAGCGGATGGGTCCCAATCACACTGTCTACGGCAATCTTCAAGGGCAGCGGCGTGAGCAGGGCCAGGGGCGGCGACAGCAAGCTAAGCAGGAAAATGGCAGTGATCTGACGCCAGTAGGGCCACACCTGGCGTAGTAGCCGCCGGTAGAGAACGAGATCGGTACTCCTGATTGGATTCATCATAGGTTCTTCAATCCTTAGTTGTTTGACACTGAGTTGCCTTCATCAAGTGGCTTCTCTCACTGGATTCGATGGGATCCTTAGAATCTATACGAATGCAACTGAGTATGAGCGCATCGCGGACCGCTGCCATGGCCGCCGCACATCCTTGGAGGGTGCGTAGGGCCAGCATCAGCGCCGTCACCCCGAGCAGGATACAAACCAGCCAGGAATGATCGAGAGCTGCTTCGGCGGAAAGGGTAGCAAACAGGAGAGTCGGCGCCAACTCGGCCGGCGAGCAGCTTGGCCAGGACCGGTAGCGCACGAGCTGCCTGCCTGACCCATGGTCTTCGATCGCCATAAGAATGCGGCTGGCGCCGAACACGCCGTTGCGGACTTCCAGGTCCCAGCGGTCGAAATGGCCGCCCCGGCGCACCACAGTATCTCGTGCCCGAAGGGTCGCTTCGAGGAACAGGAGCCTCTCGTCTGGGGATTGCCAGCGTTCGGTCCAAACAGTGAAAGTCTGGGGTCGCGGTAAAGAGTGCCTGGCACGACCCCGTCGCCGCCAGGGGCAAAGGCCGTGGCGCAAGCGGCCCCATAAACGAGCCAGCGGCTGGAGCAGGTAAAGCAATGCGATCAAGGCTCGCAACTTCAGGCAGAGGACGCAAGGTTGCCGGACGAAGCTGAGGGGAGCACGGACGGCGCTCACACAAGCCTGGACGAGAGGAGCGATGACGGCCAGGACAAGCAGCGGCAAGGTAAACCGCAGGGGGCTCCAGAGAGTGTCAAGAGCCGTGAGCCCGGCGAGCAAGACAATGGCCAGGTACCACTCGGGCATCAAGGGCAGCGACCAGAGCCCGCTTGGCCCTGGCTGGTAAAGAGACTGAAATGGGGCATGGCCCCAAATACCGTGATAGATCCGCCCTCCCCAGCCCAGCAGGTACATGAGCGGCTTAGCGTAGACCCGGCCGGCCCAGGTAAAATGGCCGAAGGCATTGTATTGCTCGGGCCACTTGCGTTCCAACATCGCCTCGGCCTTGCCGTACCCCAGTTGTTGCTTCCAGTAGGCGCGCAGTGAGCTGCGGCGATGGTGCCAGACCATGGCGGCCGGGTGGAAACCTAATGTCCAGCCTTGTTGCCGTAGCCGCCAGCACACATCCACATCGTCGCCCGCCACGCGGAACCGGGGGTCAAATCCGCTGTAAGGATGCAGCTCCACGTAGCGTCGGTGTGAGCCGTCAGTCATGCGGAAGCGGGGCTCAAATCCGCCGATGCTTTGCAGGCTGGCCTTGCGAAACGCCATGTTGCAGCCGGGGATATGCTCGGCTTCCCGGTCCGAAAGAAGAACGTGGGTGGGGTTGCCGGGCGCATGGTCCACGCATTCGGCAATGGGCCCGTCGCCTGGAGGTGCGATGTTGGGACCCCCGACGCCAGCGTGGCTGGTGTTTAGAAAGGTGTAAGCGAGATAGGAGAGCCAGTGGGGATCGGGGTAAGCATCATCATCGATATAAGCCACGATCTCGCCCGTGGCGGCCTCCAGGCCCGTATTGCGGGCATTGCTCAAACCGCGATTCTCCGTGCTGATCACCCGGAAACCGAATTCATCTGCAATGGCCGCAGTCCTATCGGTGGACCCGTCGTCCACGACAATGACTTCATAGTCGGGATACTCCAGTTTAAGCAAGCCCTCGCAGCACTCACGAATGGTGTTGGCTCCGTTGCAGCTACAAACGACCACGGAAACACGGGGCCAGTTCAGGTTGGAAGGAAAGGGGACTTCGCTAAAGGCCCTCCGCACGACGGCTAGGGCTGGCTTGGGCTGCCGCTCCCGATTGGTCAGGCCGAAGGCCCAGTCGTCCACATCAGCGCCGCCCCGATACCATTCGTCGGTCCAGGCAAAAACGAAAAGACCCGCACAGCCCGACGAGAAGGTTGATCGCACCTGCCAGTCAAGCACACGAGCCTGGTTGAACTCGCCGTGCCGAAGGCTGTCCAGCCCGACCTCACTCATAATCAAGGGGCGGTCGCCCGCAAGAATGTGAAGGTGGTCAATGTAGGCTTCGAGGCGTTCCTGCAACTCCAGATAGACATTAAAGCAGACAAGATCCAGAAAGGGGAGTTGCAAATATTCGGTGGTGGGATAGTTCACGTAGGTGACAAGCCCTTCGGGATCTTCCTCCTTTGCTGCCCGGTAGAGTTGCTCCAGATAACGTTCCACTTTACGCCGTCCGAGCCAGCGCGCGATAGGGGCGGGAATCTCGTTACCAATGGCATAGCAAAGGATAGAGGGGTGCCCGGCGATGGCCCGTACCTTGGCGCGCACCAGCTCTTCTATGTTAGGGGCATCTTTCTTCTTGTCGATCAGGAAGCCCACGTACTGTTCGGCAGACAGGCCCACCATGACACGAAGACCATGTCTTTGCGCAACGTCAAGCAGTGAGCGTGGTGGGACCGTATGGGGAATGCGGACCGTGTTGATGCCGTTGGCGGCCATCTTGGCAAAGTCCCGCTCGATGACCTCCGGGTTGCGGTACTCATTGCCACTGGCATCCGGCCGAAAGGCCCCATAAGTGACTCCTCGCACATAAAATTTCTCTTTTCCGATAAAGATGAATTTTCCCCTCACCGACGGCCGGTCCATTGCTGTGGCTGTTGGCAATACGAGGGGGCCTTCAAGAACCGTCTCCGTTTGCGATCTTTGAATCATCATAACGCCATTACCTCCTCAATTTGTTGTTGAATGGAAAGAGTGATCAACGGCAACTGGAATTGCAGATGGCCTCGGCCGGGCGGCGTCACCCATTTTCCGGGCTATCTGCATCATTCTTGTTGTGAAAGAATTCAAGTATGGAAGTTGGATCTTTCGTTCAGAGCCGACGTTTTGAAAAGAGTTCGGCAGAATTCATTGAGAATGGAGAATTGATGTTAACTGGGGGGCTTCTTGATCTTCATAGGAGTTCTCCATGCCGCCTGGGGTGGCGTCATTGAGCATGAAAA
>DASYTX010000361.1:0-2734 GCA_036001865.1 Terriglobales bacterium | reverse complement strand
GATCCACGCCCGCCATGCTGCCGCCGCTTTGGGTGTGGAACATGGCCGCATCAACAATGCTCCCCGCCAGGTAAGGGAACGCCAGACTGAGCAGGCTGCCGGTAAACAAGGAGGCCATGGCGGCGCCAAACCGGCCCCGGTAAGGACGCAGATACCGGAACAACTCCAAAGCTTGCCGGAGAGATTCCCGGTCCAGCTTCGCCTTTGGGAGTTCGACCCCCGCCTGATCATTGCGTGAATAGCGCGCCACCCCGTGATTCTAATGACGAAGCCACCCGGCGCGAGCGGCAATCTTCAACGTGGAGAAACGCGTCTTGCACAACTCGCAACGCAAGTCGGTGTTGGCGCAGAGGCGGAAGCGGGTCTTGATATGTTCTGACAAAGGGGTCAGTCCTCACTATTTACACTGGGTTCCTCTCTTCCTGGCGCGCGGGGCGGGCTGGTAGAGGTTGTTGGCCACATACGTCCAACTGCCCATGTGCAGCCGCTCCGCAATCCATTTGAGCGTCATCGTCGTCTCTCCCCGCAGGCGACGCGCCATCCGCACCTTGTCCGGATCCGCCTTGAGCCGCTTCTCCAATTCGCCCGGCTTCCAGCCCAGCCGGCGCAATTCCTCCGCCACAATCCGCTGCGCCTTTTGCTCTGACGATTCCTGCCGCGGTCCCGCGTAGTGGTGGGCGCCGAACTTCCCCTCCGCCTGGGCCAGCAACTCCTGGCGGAACGTCTCGGCCCCGAAGCACCAGCCGCGCTGCAATCCTTTCCACTGCCGGCCGGTTTCCTGGCTGCGGCGCTGTTCCATGTTCCACCCGAATTCCCGCCGGCCCGCCGTGCTGTCCTGCCCAATGCCCATCTCGCCCAGCAACCGATCCACGCGCAGCCACCGCGCGCGTTTGCCCGGAGGCCGCAAGTACTCGCCATAGCTGCTCCATCGGTAATTCCGTAATGCTTGGTCTGGCGCCAGCAGCTTGGCCCGCACCGGATTGAGATGCACATAATCGCAGACGGTGCGCAAGTAGCCGTTGCCGCTGCCATCGACCAGGAGCGCTTTGTAGCGCCCGCTGAACAGGTGGCCGGAGAGTTTGTGTCGGCGATTGAAGCGCGCCGTGTAGGTGCCGAGAAACCACTTCATACCCGCGACGAGATTGGCCTGGGGCGTTTCCACCACGAGGTGAAAATGATTGGGCATGAGACAATACGCATGGACTTGCCAGCCGGTCTTGGCACAGGCCTGACCCAGCGTGACGAGGAATCGCTGCCGGTCGAGATCGTCGTTGAAGATCGGTTCGCGCCGGTCTCCGCGATTCATGACGTGATAGAGGGCGCCAGGATATTGGATCCGCAATTGACGGGGCATGGCAGCGGTTTACCGCCACCTGCCGACGGTGTCAATAGTGAGGACTGACCCCTTAGTCGGTCCGGCGCCGAGATTCGCCCGCAACCGGCACGGCGGCTGAAAAAGAATTGTCGCCGGAGGCGATTCTCTGCAAGCTGTCCGCTCTTTTATGCAGCAGGTGCACCTGGGAATCATCGGCGGCGGCACGGTGGGCGGCGGTGTTTTTCAAGCCGTCCAGCGCAATGGCGCCCTCATGGCCTCCCGCCTGGGCGTCGGCCTGCGCGTGGCCCGGATGGCCGTGCGCGACGTCAACAAGCCGCGCGCCGTCCCTATTCCCCGTTCCCTCCTCACGACCGACTGGGCGGCGGTGGTCAATGATCCGAAGGTCAACCTCATCGTCGAGTTGATGGGGGGCACCACCACCGCGCGGGAAGCCGTGCTGGTGGCGCTCAAACTGGGCAAGCCCGTCGTGACGGCGAACAAGGCGTTGCTCTCCACCCACGGAGAGGAGCTCTTCGCGGCCGCGCAACGCGCGGGCACCAACCTGTACTACGAGGCGAGCGTCGCGGGCGGCATTCCGATCATCAAGGTGCTGCGCGAAGGGCTGATCGGTAATCGCATCACCCGGCTCTACGGCATCGTCAATGGCACCTGCAATTACATCCTCACCCGGATGAAGCTCGAGGGAGCGGATTTCGCGGACGTGCTGGCCGACGCACAGAGACTGGGTTACGCCGAGACCGAGCCGTCGCTCGACGTGGATGGCCACGACGCGGCCCATAAAATTGGCATTCTCGCCTCGCTGGCGCACGGGTTCTGGGTGAATCCGAAGCACATTTTCGTGGAAGGCATCCGCAGCGTGACCAGGCTCGATATGCAGTTCGCCGGACAGCTCGGCTATACCATCAAGCTGCTCGGCATCGTGAAGCGGATGGATGAAGACGAGGCTTCGGGCCAGCGGAAAAACGGCCGGCGCAAGGCCGCCGTTCAGGTTTCGGTCTATCCCACCCTCGTGCCCAACGCGCACGTGCTCGCCAGCGTGAACCACGTCTTCAATGCCATCTATGTCCGCGGCGACGTCGTCGGTGACACGCTCTATTACGGCCGCGGGGCCGGACAGGACGCCACCGCCAGCGCCGTCTTGAGCGATCTCGCGGATGCCGCGCTCGATCTGAAATGTGGCACGCGCAGCCGCATTCCACCCTTCGTGCCCCACGAACGCGACGGGTCGGTCGCCGCGCTGGATGACGTGGTCTGCCGTTATTACGTGCGTCTCGACGTCGTGGACCGGCCCGGCACGCTCGCGAGGATCGCCGCCATTCTCGCCCAGGCCAAGATTGGCATCTCGTCAGTCATCCAGCCCGAAGGCCACGAAGGCGAGAGCGTGCCGCTCATCCTGAT
>DASYTX010000360.1:0-2631 GCA_036001865.1 Terriglobales bacterium | reverse complement strand
GATGGGCACGAAGCGGTTCTGTCCCGGGGCCAGCGAACTCTGTCCGTGTGGGACAGGCTGGGCGCATGCCGGCTGAGACTCCTTGGCCGTCGTTTCAAATGGCGCGTTATTGATCGTGCCGGCGTTTTGATAGGTGCCGGCCGGCGCTTCCACACTATAGTACACCGACTCGATGTTGACATTGCCCTGGTCATAAAGTACGAAACTTACCCGCCAATCGTTTCCGCAGAACCACGTAATGCTGTAGTCCACCTCGAAAGCCACATTCGCAGCCGGTGGAATCGGGGGCGGGGCGACGGTCGGCTGCGAAGAAGAACTACTGCTACTGCTGCTGCTCCCACCCTGATCGCCCCCGGCCTTCTTCGTAGGCGGCGGCGGAAAGCCCACGACTAGCAGGCCGTCGCAATTCCCACTGAGGGTGGTCAGGGATGCAGAGACCCAGGTGCTGCCGTTGAGCTGCCACCAGGACTTGTCTCCGTTGTGCCCGGTGACCTGCGCCGAGTTCCCGCCCGTGATCTGGCTGACTACCGGCCAGTCCGTGCCGGGCCCGGTGCGCATGTTGGCGTCCTGGCTGGCGGTGGCAATACACTGGCCGGCTGCGGGATCGAGCGTCGGCGCGGGGGTGAAGGTGGTGGTCGCCGCGGCGGCTTCCGGTGTAAAGGTGGGCGTTGCCGCGCTGGATGGCGCGTTGCAGGCCAGCGCTGCCATGGCCAGTACCAGGGTGGCGTTCAGGATGCGTGATTTCTGGTTGGTCTTCATAACCGATAAACCTCCGTGCGCGGATAAGTACTAAATTCTTGCTAGTATCATTTTACTCAGGGAGCGCTTCTGGTTCTCTGCCCCATCGGGACTATCGCGGCCGCCTGTCGCGCCTGCTCACCCGTTGCGCCACTTGTGAGATGCACGCCGGCAGTATTCCATGACTCCCCAATGATTCGTGCGCTATGCGTGCTCTGAGATTAAAAAAGGGCGGACGCTTCGCTCTGCTCAGCGCAAGCACTAGGCTCGCCCCACAAAATCTAAAACCCCAACTCCTTCAAATTCTGTTCCTTGCTCCGCTTTCCTCCACCCTGCAATTCCTTCCAAAACGCATCATCATATCTGCGCGACTTCACCGGCAGCGGCATCGGGACTCCCCAACCCAATAACAAAACTTCTTCCTTCGGCTGCAGCCGCGCCAGCATGCCGCGCAGCGCTTCACGCCCTGAAAGGCCCGAAAGCACAGCATGGATATCGTCATCGTCGCCCAACCATCCCGAGATGCGCGTACCGAGCTGGGACATCACTTCATCGTATATTTGTGATGGGCGCTGATCGATGATCAGCAGCGTGACGTAGTATTTGCGCATCTCGCGCGCGATGGTGCTGAACGTGGTCTGCGCGGCCATCTCGCGGTTGAGCAGTTTGTGCGCCTCCTCGATCACGATCACAAGCTGGCGCGGTTCCTCTTTGCCGGAAGTTCTGAACGCGTTGGTCTTCTTCTCCCACGCCTCTCGGATGCGCCGCGTCAAGAGATTGCTGACCAGCAGGTAGTCTAGGTCGCTCTCGAACTCGCCGAATGACAACACGATGTGCTGCCCATTCTCGAGCGCGCTGATGACCTCTTTGATCGAGTCCGCCGCTGGCTTGGCGACGATGTACGGCTTGCTGAACAGGCGACGCAGTTTGTTGTGCAGCGCCTCGGCCGCCATGACGTTGACGCCGTTGGTATTTGCCCAGGCGGCCACGCTGCCATTGGCAGGAACTTTCTTGCCATCATCGGAAGTCACCACTTCCTGCGTCATCTTCTTGAACTCGCCGAACCAATCGCGTTTGAACGTATTCCACAACGCGTCGAGCGTGGTGGCGGTGGTCTCTTTCAGGTCAAGCTCGCGCGTCAGCAGCTCGATGTCCGCGGTGGAGATGTCGCTTTCGGCGATCTCCAGGTTGAAGTCCGGCGCGGCGTTGCGGATCTTCGCGCCGCCGCCCAGTCCCACCACGCGCACCTTCGCCGCGAACTTGGTCTTCAAGCCGGTCACGCGCAGGCCCGTGTCCGAGGCGGTATCGTCAAAGCCGTACTCGTTGTGCATGTCGAACACCAGCACCGAGGCCTTGTTGTATTGCATCAGCCCGGCCAGCACTAGCCGCGTCAGGAACGACTTGCCCGTGCCCGTCGCACCGAACACGCCCGATGAGCGCTGGACGAGTTTCTCCAGGTCGACACAAACCGGATGCCCCTGCTCGCGCGTGTAGCCGATGACGAAATTGCCACCCTCGCCCGATTTGCCGAAGATCTCGGCGATGTCGCCCTCGCCCGCCATGCGGACCTCCGCGTGGTGGGGCGGCACGGTCTTCACCGGACCCGGGCCGGGTGGCCGGTCCCCGACCTTTTTCAGCCACTCGGGGTATTCGCGCGACCCCGGCTCCGGTCCGCGCTCGAGCATCAGCGCGGGCAGGACTTCGAGGTTGGTGTAGAGCGTCTGTCCGTGCAGCGCCTTCGCCAAAGAGGGCGGCAGGCGGTCGGACTTTTCGTCCGCGAACCGGTCATCGGTGGCGCCCAACTGCAGGTCCGTGACCAGGCCGTAGAACTGGTGGTCGCCGCTCTCGATGACGACGAACGCACCCTCCTGCACGGTCAGCGGATCGACCGTT
>DASYTX010000359.1:0-9822 GCA_036001865.1 Terriglobales bacterium | reverse complement strand
GCGAAGTCCTGACTCCTACCAGCAAGGAACTGATCGCGTTGTGAGCCCTGCGCCCGGTCGAACAGGCCAATGAACCAGAAAGAGCTCAAAGAACTGATCGAGTTCCTGATCGAGAAAGACATTTCGGAATTCGAGCTGGAGCGCGGCGACGTAAAAGTACGCATCCGGCGTGGCGGCGACCAGCTATCGGCGCCGGCGGCGCCGGCCGTGCCCGTGGGCATGCCAGAACCGCGCTACGTGCATGTCGCACCACTGCAGGCTCCGCCGGCAGAAGCCGGTGCACCTCCGGTAGCACCCGCCGCCCCCTCACCGCCACCGCCAGAAGCAGCCAAGGAGAAGCTGCACGAGATCAAATCGCCCATCGTGGGCACCTTTTATGAAGCGCCGGCGCCGGGCGCGCCGCCCTTCGTCAAGGTGGGCGACGAGGTGCAGGTCGGGCAGGTTCTGTGCATCATCGAGGCCATGAAGCTGATGAACGAGATCGAGTCCGACGTGGCCGGCACCATCGTCAAGCGCCTCGTGTCCAACGCCCAGCCGGTGGAGTACGGGCAGGTGCTGTTCCTGATTAAGTCTGAGACATGAAGGCGCGCATCCCGCTTCGCCAACGCCCATGTTCAAGAAAATCCTGATCGCCAACCGGGGCGAGATCGCGCTGCGCGTCATCTGCGCCTGCAAGGAGCTGGGCATCCGCACCGTCGCCGTATACAGCGAGGCGGATCGCAACTCGCTGCACGTGCGCTTCGCCGACGAGGCCATCTGCATCGGGCCGCCGAAGTCGAGCGAGAGCTATCTCAACATCCCCGCTGTAATCAGCGCTGCCGAGATCGCTAACGTCGATGCCATTCATCCCGGCTACGGCCTGCTGAGCGAGAACGCCAACTTCGCGGAAGTGTGCGAGATGTCGCACATCGCCTTTATCGGCCCGCCGCCCGAGATCACCCGCCTGATGGGCGAGAAGGAAAAAGCGCGCGTGGCCATGCAGAAGCACGGCATCCCCATCCTCCCGGGCTCGGAAGCCGTCATAAGGACCGAGGGTGAGGCCCTGGAGTGGGCGCGCAACGTCGGCTTTCCCGTCATACTTAAAGCATCCGCCGGCGGCGGCGGCCGAGGCATGCGGGTCGTGCGCCAGCAAGAGGAACTGTCCTCACTGTTCGCCTCGGCGCAGTCGGAAGCGGCGGCCGCTTTCGGCAACGGCGACCTCTACCTGGAGAAGTACCTTGAGCGCCCCCGTCATATAGAGTTTCAGATCCTCGCCGACAAATACGGCCAGGTAGTCAGTCTGGGAGAGCGCGAATGCAGCATCCAGCGCCGCCACCAGAAGCTGCTGGAGGAGTCGCCTTCGGTCAAGGTCACTCCCCAGTTGCGCCAGCAATTGGGCGAAAAGCTGTGTGTGGCGCTGGCGGAGATCGGCTATGCCAACGCCGGCACCGTCGAATTCCTCATGGACGAAGACGGCGGGCTGCACTTCATTGAGATGAACACCCGCATCCAGGTGGAGCACCCGGTGACGGAAATGGTCACCAACGTTGATCTGGTGAAGAGCCAGGTGCTGCTGGCCGCAGGCGAACGCCTGGATCGTGTGCTCGGCGGCCCGGTCCTGCCGCTCGGTCACGCCATTGAATGCCGCATCAATGCCGAACACCCGGAAAAGTTCACCCCTTCGGCAGGCAAGATCACCGCCTTCCACGTGCCCGGCGGAACCGGAGTGCGAGTGGACACCGCGATGTATGTGGAAGCCGTGGTGCCCCCGTACTACGATTCTCTTATCGCCAAACTGATCGTGCGGGGCCGGGACCGCATGGAAGCTATTTCACGCATGACGCGGGCACTCGACATGTTTATCATCGAGGGCATTTACACCACCATCCCGTTGCATCGCCGAATCATGGTAGATGCCGAGTTCCGCGCGGGCAGCGTGGATACCACTTTTATGGAACGCCTCCTGGGCGGCCGCAACAACGCCAAATGAGCGAAGCTACCTCCCCGGTCGACAACGCGCGCAAGATTCGCTTGCCGTCGCTGTACGCTATCGTGGACAGTGCCTTTTTCCCCGGTGATAGCGACCGGGCTTCTCGCATTGCTGATTTCGCCGCCGAACTGGTGACCGCGGGTGTCACCTTGCTCCAGTACCGCAACAAGGGCGGCAGCGCGCGTCACATGCTCAGCGAGGCCCGGGAATTGCGGCGCAGGTTGGGCCCCGACGTCCGGCTCATCATGAACGACCGCGCCGACCTTTGCCTGGCCGCGGCCTTCGACGGCGTACATCTCGGCCAGGAAGATCTCTCCCTCGAAGCCGCCCGGCTGGTGGTCGGCAGTAAGCTGGTCGGTATCTCCACCCATACCCTCGACCAGGTACGTGCAGCAGCCCGCACCTCCGCCGACTACATTGCCGTTGGACCGGTGTTCCCCACCACTACCAAACTGGGCTCCGACCCGCCTCTCGGCCTCGATGGCGTGCGCGCGGCGCGCGCCCTGACCGAAAAGCCCCTGGTCGCCATCGGGGGAATCAATCGTGCTAACTGCCTCTCCGTGATCAAAGCCGGCGCGAATTCCGTGGCCGTCATCTCCGACCTGCTGCAGGAGCCCGGCAAATCAGTTGCACAATTCCGCAGCGTTTTAGGGTAAAACTATCGCGAGTGAGCACCCAAGCTGACGCCCCCGTCGCCCTCCAGGACCAGGAACTCGTCAAAGCTCTCGGCCTCACCAGCGCCACCACTCTGGTGATGGGCTCCATGATCGGCTCGGGAGTGTTCATTGTCTCCGCCGACATTGCCCGCCTCGTCGATTCCCCCGCCTTGCTGATCGGCGCCTGGGTGGTGACCGCCTTCCTGACCATCTCCGCCGCCCTCGCCTATGGCGAATTGGCCGCCATGATGCCCAAGGCCGGCGGGCAGTACGTCTATCTGCGCGAGTCCCTGGGCCCGCTCTGGGGATTTCTCTACGGCTGGACGATGTTCCTGGTGATCCAGACAGGGACCATCGCCGCCGTCGGCGTCGCTTTTGGCAAGTTCATGGGCGTCTTTTTCCCCTCGGTTTCCTCCACCAACTGGATCCTGCACCTTTGGAAAGCGCCGCCCATTCACATCGGGCCCATGGTTCTTGGCAACATGGATGTGGGACTGAATACTCAGAACCTGGTAGCCATCATCTCCATCGTTTTTCTTTCCATTCTGAACGTCTTTGGGATCAAAACCGGAGCGCTGGTTCAGAACATCTTCACCTTCACCAAGACGGCGGCGCTTCTGGGGCTCGTCTTCCTCGGAGCGGTGCTTTTTCGCCAGCCAGAGGCGGTGGCCGCCAACTTCGAGAATTTCTGGCGCAACGCCTGGCTGGGCGCGCAGCACGCCGTGCAGGTAGGTGTAGGCGGGCCCATGGTGCTGGTCGGCACCATCACCATCCTGGCGGTGGCCCAGGTCGGCTCGCTGTTTGCCGCCGACGCTTGGAACAACGTCACCTTCACCGCTGGCGAGGTCAAGAACCCCAGCCGCAACCTGCCGCTCTCCCTCGCGCTGGGCACGGGGATCGTGCTGCTGCTCTACATCCTCGCCAACTTTGCCTACCTGAGCGTGCTGCCGCTCGACGGCAATCCCGCTGGCACTACCGTAATGGAACGCGGCATCAAGCACGCCGTCGAAGACCGCGTCGGCACCGCCGCCATGCAAGCCATGTTCGGAGAAATCGGCGCCGCCCTCATGGCTTTCTTCATCTTGATTTCGACCTTTGGCTGCAACAACGGCCTCATCCTGGCCGGCGCGCGCGTCTATTACGCCATGGCCAAGGACGGGCTGTTCTTTCGCCAGGTAGCCAAAGTGAATCCCAAGTACCACACGCCGGTGGTCTCGCTCATCGTGCAAGCAGCGTGGACATCCGTCTTGTGCCTGTCGGGGACCTACGGCCAGCTTCTGGACTACATCATTTTTGCCGTGCTGGTCTTCTACATCCTCACCATCATCGGCCTGTTCGTCCTGCGCAGGACGCGCCCGCACGTGGAGCGCCCCTACCGCGCCATCGGCTATCCAGTTCTGCCCGCCGTCTATATACTCATGGCCGTTTTCATCGACATCGTCCTGCTGCGTTACAAGCCGCAATACACCTGGCCGGGACTTATCATCGTGCTGTTGGGCATCCCCGTGTACTTCTTGTGGTCGCGGCGGCGTGGTGCTGCCGCTCCATCGCGGGCCTGAGCATCTAAGCTCGGAGGAAATGAATGGCTGATCTCCTAAGGACCAAGCCGCTGGACTCCATCCTGCATGAGGCGGAGGAGACTGGCGAGCATAGCCTGAAGCGCGCCCTCGGGCCGCTGAACCTCATCACCCTGGGCATCGGCGCCATCATCGGCGCTGGCATCTTTGTTCTCACCGGGGCCGCCGCCGCGCAATACGCCGGCCCTGCCATCGTGCTTTCCTTCGTGCTGGCGGGCATCGGCTGCGTGTTCGCCGGGCTGTGCTATTCCGAATTTGCCTCCCTGATTCCCATAGCCGGCTCCGCCTACACCTACGGCTACGCCACCCTGGGCGAAATCTTCGCCTGGATCATCGGCTGGGACCTGATCCTTGAATATGCCTTCGGCGCAGCCACCGTGGCCTCAGGCTGGAGCGGCTACGTCAACAGCTTCCTGCAGGACTTCGGCATCAGCATCCCGCCGCAATTGACGGCCACGCCGGGAGTCGAGATGGTGTTCTACAACGGACGTTGGGAACGCCTGGCAACCATTCTTCCCACCCTGCAGGCCAACGGCGTCGATCCGGGATCGCTGCAACACATGACTGGAGTCTTCAACCTGGTGGCCTTCGTGGCCATAGCCATCGTCACTACCATCCTGGTGATCGGGATCAAGGAGTCCGCCAACGTCAACAACGTGATTGTGATCATCAAGGTCGCAATTGTGCTGGTCTTCATCGGGGTGGCCGCCGCGTTTGTGATGAAGAATCCCGAAATCGCCAAGGCCAACTGGACACCCTTCATCCCGCCCAACGCCGGAGAATTCGGTAAGTATGGTTGGAGCGGGATCGCGCGCGCCGCAGGCGTGATTTTCTTCGCCTACATCGGTTTCGACGCCGTCTCTACTGCGGCGCAGGAAGCCAAGAGACCGCAGAAAGACATGCCTATCGGCATCCTGGGCTCGCTGGTTATCTGCACGATCCTGTACATCCTGGTCTCCGGCCTGCTCACCGGTGTGGTCAGCTTCAAAGCCTTGAACGTCCCTGACCCCGTAGCGGTGGGCGTCGATGCCACTGGACTGGGCTGGGGATTCACCGTCGCCGGTCACAACATCAAGATCAGTAGCTTCCTGGTGAAGCTCGGCGCCATCGCCGGTTTGGGCAGCGTCATGCTGGTGATGTTGCTCGGCCAGTCGCGCGTGTTCTTCTCCATGTCGCGCGATGGCTTGCTGCCGGATTGGGCCGGCCGCGTTCATCCGCGCTTCCGCACGCCTTATATCTCCTCTATCACCGTGGGGATCTTCGTCGCCTTCTTCGCCGCGCTGATTCCCATCGGCATCCTGGGCGAGCTGGTCAGCATTGGTACTCTGCTGGCTTTCGTCATCGTCTGCGCCGGGGTGTGGCTGCTGCGCGTGAAACGTCCGGAGCTGCACCGCCCCTTCCGCACGCCCTGGGTTCCGCTGGTGCCCATCCTGGGGATCGTGGTTTCCGGGCTGATGATGGTCAGCCTGCCAGGCGACACCTGGCTGCGGCTGCTGGTCTGGCTCGTGATCGGCATGGCCATCTACTTTATCTACGGCCGCAAACACAGCCGCGTGCAACTCGGGCTTGCGACGCCCGGTCCCGTGCCACCCGCGCGCGATACCTATACCGCGCCCCGCTAGCCGATCATGTTGGTAGACATGTGAAGGTCCGGATAACCCGAACAGGCAAACGAAAACCAACATTGCGCGAACTCATTCAACGCATCTCGCCCGAAAACCTCCATGCAGAAACGCCTTGGGGACCGCCAGTCGGGAAGGAAGTGTGGTAGCGACTTGAAATCCCAAGCAAAACTAGGTTGTCATCCTGAGCGACCGAGGGCTCCCGCGCGTTGTCACCGGCGCGGGAAACGGAAGCGAAGGATCTCGGTTTACGGCTGGAAACTCAGTCTGCCACTCACGCCCACCTTCACCAAGTCCCGGACTTAAACCTCCTCTCCCTGCCCCCGTGTCTCTGCCGCCGATTTAGCACCTGCTAAAATCGCGCTCCGTGAAGGCCCTCCGCAACCTGAAGATCGTAGGGCTGTCGCTGCTGTCCCTGATGGCCATCGGCATAACGGGCTTTCACTTCATCGAGGGCTGGCCCTGGTTTGACGGCCTCTACATGGTGGTGACCACCTTCACCACCATCGGTTATCAGGAAGTTCATCCCCTTTCGCCAACCGGCCGCGTTTTCAATATCGCACTCATCGTGGTCGGCGTCGCCCTGCTGTTCCTCAGTATCGGGTTCCTCACCCAGGCTTTGCTAGAATTCGAGCTCGGAAAATTCTTCGGAAGGCGGCGCATGGAGCGCGACATCAGCCGGCTCAGTGACCACTACATCCTGTGCGGCGCAGGACGCGTGGGCCGCGCCGCCGCCCGTGAGCTGGCGCGCAAGCCCGTGCCTTTTGTCGTTATCGAGTCCGATCCTGCGAAGGCGGCCAAGTATTCGGCAGATGCCTGGCTTACCATGATTGGCGACGCCACCGAGGAGAAGGTCCTGCGCGAGGCTCGTATTGAGCACGCCCGCGGCCTGGTGGCCGCAACTACCACCGACGCCACCAACCTTTATATTGTCCTGACCGCGCGCAGCCTCAATCCCAACCTGCGCATCATCGCCCGCGCCAGCGAGGAAGAAGCGGAGAAGCACCTGCTTTCCGCCGGCGCAGATTCCGTCGTCTCCCCGTACTCCTTCGCCGGCCACCGCATCGCCTACTCCTTTCTCCGGCCCAACGTGCTTGATTTCCTTGACGTCGCCACCGCCCGCCACGGCCGGCTCGACTTGGAAATCGAAGAAATCCACGTCGAACCGGGCTCCGTGTTCGCCGGCGCTACTATCGGAAGCTCCAAAATCCGCCAGGAGACCGGAGTAATCGTCCTTGCCATCAAACGCGAAGGCGGGATGACCTTCAATCCTGCGCCGGAAGACAGCATCGAGGCGGGCGACTATTTGATCGCCATGGGCGAACCGGCCAGCCTGCGCCGCCTGGAACAGACCGCCGCCGCGCGCACGCGATGAAAGTCGTCACCACCGCTCCTCGTAACTTGTCATCCCGAACGAATGTTTGTTGCACTCCCCTTACCTTGTCATCCCGAGCGCCCGTTTGCTACGAGCGAGGGATCTCGGTTTACTTCCCTGCAGCGGGGGGACAGCGATGAAAGTCGTCACTACCGCCGAGATGCGCGAGATCGATCGCATCACCAGCGAGCGCTTCGGCGTGCCCTCGCTCACCCTCATGGAGAACGCCGGCACCGCCGTTGCCGAGGTCACCCTCGCGCGCTTCCCTGACGCGCGGCAGATCGCCGTGGTCTGCGGCAAGGGCAACAACGGCGGCGACGGCATAGTCGCCGCCCGCAAGCTGTACGAGGCCGGCAAGAAAGTCTCCGTCCTGCTGCTCGCCGACCGTGGCGAGCTGCGCGGCGACCCAGCCCACGTCTGCCGGCGCATGCCCCTGAAGGTGAGGTCCGTCGACTCAGCCAACGAACTGCGCCGTGCGCTCTCCGTAGACCTTGTGATCGACGCCATCCTGGGCAGTGGGTTCCGCCCGCCGGTCACCGGACTCTACGCGGAAGCCATCCAGGTGATGAACGCGTGCCCCTCGCCCATCGTCGCCGTCGACATTCCTTCCGGCTGGGACGCCGATGCCCAGTCAGCCAACAACTCCGGCCCAGTCGCCCGCGCCGATGCCGTTGTCACCTTCACCGCGCCACGGCCAGCGCACGTCTTTGCCCCGCTGACGCGAGGCCCGATCGTGGTCGCGCCCATCGGTTCGCCGGAGGCTGCGATTGTCTCCAGCCTGCGCGTGAACGTCACCACCGCGCGCGAGATCGAGCCATTGTTCGCGCCGCGCAAACCAGACGCTCACAAGGGCGACTTCGGCCACGTGCTCACCATTGGCGGCTCGCTGGGCAAGGCGGGCGCCGCTGCCATGGCGGGCATGGCGGCATTGCGCGCGGGCGCAGGTCTTTCAACCGTTGCCACACCGCGATCCGTGCTGCCAATTGTTGCCGGCTTCGCTCCCGAGATCATGACCGAGCCCCTGGCAGAAACCGATGCTGGCACGATTTCCGGACGCGCGCTTGACTACGAACACCTGGAGGAGCTCGCGGCAGGCAAAGACGTGGTCGCCATCGGTCCGGGTATCTCGCGCAACTCTGAAACGGTGGAGTTCGTCCGGCGCGCCGTCGACATCCTGAACCTGCCGCTGGTGATTGACGCCGACGGCCTCAACGCCTTCGAAGGCTGCGCCACCAAGCTCGACGGCAGTAAGCGGCCGCTCGTGCTCACGCCCCATCCCGGAGAGATGGCGCGGCTCACCGGGCTGAGCACCGGCGAAATCCAGCGCGACCGCGTCGCCGTGGCGCGCAAGTTTGCCAAGGAGCACAGCGCCACCGTCGTGCTCAAAGGCCATCGCACCATCATCGCGGAGCCGGAGGGCGCGGTGTGGGTGAACATGACCGGCAATCCGGGCATGGCGACCGGCGGAACCGGCGACGTGCTCACCGGCATGATCGCCGGGCTGATCGCGCAGTACCCATCAGCGGTCGAGGCGGCGGTGGCCGCTGCCGTTTACCTGCACGGACTGGCGGGCGACGTGGCCCGCAACGTGGTCGGCGAGCAGGCACTGGTCGCCACCGACCTGCTCTCCATGATGCCCATGGCCCTCGACCGCATCCATCGCCGCGCCGCCGAGAAGTACACCGTACTCTGCGAGTAGCGGTTACGATTTATGGTAGCGCCGCCGTCTCGGCGGCTGTTCGCGCCCGCGTCTCGCGGGCGCTGCTCCCATGCGCGAGTTCATCACCCACTCCGCCGACGAAACCACCGATCTCGGGCGACGTCTGGCTGGCGAACTTGCGCCGCCTAAGCTGGTCGTGCTGCGCGGGGAACTCGGGGCGGGGAAGACCACGCTGGTCAAAGGCATCGCGGAAGGCTTCCGCGCGGCGTCACAGGAAGACGTCACCAGTCCGACCTTCACCCTGATTCACGAATATCGCGCGCCCGACGTGACCGTCTATCACGTCGATCTCTATCGCGTGGACACGCAGCGCGAACTGGAGACGCTGGGCATCGACGACCTGTTCGACGAACGCAGCGTGGTCCTGATCGAGTGGGGCGACAAGTTTCCGCGCTTCCTGCGCGAGCGCGATGTGGAGATCGCGATTGAAAGGCTGGGCGACAGCGACAGAAGAATCAGGCTCACCACGGAGGCACGGAGATACAGAGGGAATTCCTCAATCCGTCATTCCTAAATCCGTCGATCCCGTCTTTCTCCGTGCCTCCGTGTCTCCGTGGTGAGTTCAAGCCCCGTTTTTCTCTGTGCCTCTGTGTCTCTGTGGTGAATTCAAAACCCCATGATGTTGTAGCCGCAGTCCACGTGGAGCACTTCGCCGGTGATGGCGCTGGCGGCGTCCGAGGCCAGGAAGACAGCGGTTTCCGCGACTTCGTTCACGTCCACGTTGCGCTTCAGTGGGGAGCGCTCGGCGTGCGCCTTGAGCATGTCGCCCAGGCCGGAGATGCCGCGTGCCGCCAGCGTCTTGATGGGCCCGGCAGAGATGGCGTTCACGCGAATGCGTCGCGGGCCCAGATCGTGGGCGAGGTAGCGGACCGAGGCCTCGAGAGCGGCTTTGGCCACGCCCAT
>DASYTX010000358.1:0-8709 GCA_036001865.1 Terriglobales bacterium | reverse complement strand
TGGTGCGCGAGCGCAGGAACGACATCATGGTCTCGCCCTCGGGTACGGGATAGCGCGGGAACTCGTAGCCGAGGTCGGCGAGAGTGAAATCGAGGCGCGAGGAAAGCTCTTGGGTGTTGGCAATGGCCTCGGGCAAGTCGGCGAAGATGCGCGCCATCTCCGCTGGCGATTTCAGGTGACGTTCGGAGTTGCACGCCAGCAGGCGCCCGGCAGTCTCGAGCGTCTTGTGGTTGCGGATGGCGGTGAAGACGTCGAGGATCTGGCGCTGCGGCGGCGTGGCGTGGCGCACGCCATTACTGGCGATCAGCGGCAGGTTGAGCGTGCGCGCGATCTCTATCGCTGCCTGGTTGCGGGCTTCTTCCGCGCGCTCGAAATGCCGCTGGAGCTCGACATAAACGTTCTGGCGGCCGAAGATGTCGATCAGGCGCTCGATTACGCGTCGAGCTTCTTCCATGCCGCCGGAAGCCAGCGCCTGCGCCAGCGGGCCGTGTTCGTCGCCGGTAAGGCAGATGAGACCGTTGGAGTACTGCTGTAGGTCGTCTTCGCGCGCAGCGATGACCTCGGGCTTGGCGTCCTTGGGGCCGCGCATCTTCATGCGAGTGATCAGACGACAGAGGTTCTGGTAGCCGGGGCGGGAGGAGACTAGGAGAGGAATACGGGAAATACCACGGAGGCACAGAGACACGGAGGGATCTGTGAAGATCACCGGATCACCCGATGGCCCGATGGCCCGATTTTCTCGAAGGTAGGGATTCTTCGCTTCGCTCAGAATGACAAGGTCTTTGTCATTTCCGATCTCCCGATCCTCCGATCGCCAGATCTCCCGATTCTCTGTGCCTCTGTGTCTCTGTGGTGAAATTGCCGTGATCTCCGCCCCGATGTGCGCCTTGACGCCCAGCTTCTTGGCTGCGAGATGGAAGCGCGGGGTGCCGTAAACGCCATCGCGATCGAGCAGGGCCATGGCCGGCATGCCCGCCTGCGCGCATACGCTGGCCAACTCCTCGGGCAGGGAAGAGCCCTCGAGGAAACTGAAGGCGGAGCGGGCGTGAAGCTCGATGTACATTGCAGAATGCAGAATGCAGAATGACTCGCGCGCGCGATCTGCATTCTTCATTCATCATTCAGTTTCAGTCATATTGCCCCTCTACAAGCCATTCGCCATTATTCAGGTCGCGATAGACGCGATAGAGCGCAACACCATCGCGGTTGCTGATGGCTAGGTCCCACTCCTCGCGGTTCCACGCGTATTTCTTCGCGGCATTGGCGGGCGCGGACTCGCGCCACCAATCGCCGGAAGTGCGCCACGGACCTGCGCAGGCGATAACGTCGCCGCAGACTTCGCGTATGCGCGTGGTCAGGCGCGACGGCCTGCTGCCGCAGAACTCTACGGCTGCCAGCAGCGGCGGACGGAGAACGCGCAAGGCCATCAAGGGGGTGGAGCAGGGCTTCAGCCCTGCGTCGGAGCCGCCTTTTTTGGCAGAGGGCTTTAGCCCCTGCTCTGCCGACGCAAAACGCCGCATGCGGAAGGCGTCGGGGCGGTGGGTATCGAGCAGTTCCGCCGCGCCAACCTGCTCTTCGCCAACCACGCCGCGCAGCCGCGCCAGCGCCAGCTCCAGCCGCTCGGGCAGCGGTGACACCGGCAGGAATAGCCTGCTCTGCGGCGGACGCGGACGCACCGGCTCCGCTGCCAGCGTCACCTTCACCACCGGTGCTCCCGGCGGGTGCGCCTTCAATTCCAATTGCAGCAGCTTGAGAAACAACTTGCTGTCGAGCATAGCTTGGGGAAGGCGAAGAGAGCGCTGATAGACGTTTTCACCACGGAGACACGGAGGCACAAGGCCGAGTGTTAGCCGCAGTTCATTCGTGGCCAGCGCCCGTGCCGCCAGCCGCGTGCAGATTTGATCGAGCAGGCGCCCCAGGATGAAAGCCAGCGGCTCCAACAGGTCGACCGCATGCTCCAGTTCCATGGCCTCTTCGAAGTGAAGCGGAGGCTCGGCAGGCACCAGCAGTCGCGCGCTCTGGCCGCGCGCCAGCTTTTGCAGGCGGAGTCCTTCCTGCCCCAGGCGCTCGCTGAGCGCGACCTCGGGCAGTGCAGCCAAGGTGCGGAAGGTGCGCACACCCCAGCGATCCAGAGTTTCGAGGATTTCCGCTGCGTGCTCCGCCGCTTCCACATCAGCGCCGCCGTTGTTGGGTGCGAAGAGAACGTCGACAGTCAAATCGCCCAGCCGCGCTGCTTCGTTGCCTTGGGGAACGACGGTCACGCCGGGAAGCCCACGCGCGGCATGGATGGCCGCATCGGGATTGCCGGCGACGGCAACGTTGGCTTCCAGTCCTACATCAGCGACACGCCGCTTCAGCTCACGTGCCAGCTTGGCAGGCGGGCCGAAGAGGCGGTCGAGGCCGGCGAGGTCGAGCACTACGGTGTCGGCGGCCGTGTCCTCCACGCGTGGCGAGAAGGCCTGCGCGCAATCGAGTAGCGCGGCGTGCGCCGCCGTCTCCCGCAACTTTGATCGCTGGCGCAATTTGACCGCGGGCGCGCAAGTTGCCACCTGAAGCTTGGTCATGCCGATCTCCACGCCGGCGGTGGCAGCCTTGTGGTTGATGGCGATCACTGACACCAATGGCGGCGCGCCTTCGACCACCGCGACAGCTTGCTCCCGCAGTTCCGGCTCGGAACGTACTACAGCCGCAAGCAGGAAGTTGGGGACGTAGGTGGCGGCAAACATAAAAGCAGTTTTAGCTACTAGCTTCTAGCTACTAACCGGCCCACGCAGCGCGTGTTTCGAAATTTGCGCTGGCGGCGCGCACCGGCTTGCGTTCCAAGCGTGAGCGCACTACTTCGGCAGAGACGGAGATGCCGCGCAACAGGCGGGCATGCGTGGGCACACCATTCTTCGCCGGATGGAAGCTGAGGCCGGAAGTGTTTCTTTGCATGCGCAGCACCAGCGAGGCGCAGGTCTGCGCGTAGGGTTGCTGTTCGATGACCAGCAGCGCCGTAGATGTGTTCTCCACCGCGCGGCGGAAACGGAACCAGGACGCCAGCGGCACGCGCCGCGCGACCGCCGGCGGAATGTCAGCCAGGTCAACCACCACCAACCCGAAGCCGCCCGCCTGCAGAAGCAGGTCGGTTGCTTTGAGTGCCTGCTCGACGCGCTTGAATGTTTCGCGTTTCTCGTTTCGCGTTTCACGCGTTCCGCAGCGCACCCATAGCAGGCGTTTTAAGTCTGCACCCGCGGCAGCGGCCGAGCCGGGGTCGAAGGCGTCGCTTGCATCCACCAAGGCGCAGACCTCCTTCCGCAACGTGACTTCGGCCAGTATGGATAGCAAAAGGCTGGTGCGACCGGAGGAAGCTGGCCCGAAAATCTCGGTGAGTGCGCTACGTGGCAGGCCGCCGGTGAGGGCATCGACTGCCGGCACTCCCGTGGGCAGGGTATCGGGCGCGCGCGGCTCGCGCACCGTGAAGGGCGACAGCACGCGTCCGGCGAGCGATGACTCCACGTGTGACTCGACGACGCGAAGAGCTGCGGACTTCATGCGAGGACACCTCAACCGGGACAAGAGCTGGCAGATCCGCGGTCGCATGCCGCGGTGAGCGAAGGGAAGCTGCACCAGGAAAGCTAGGTGCCGACTTTCGCTTTTTATTCGCTCAAGGAATTGTGCTCTTGGGGCGGCAGGTTGTCAAGTAGTGGTTGAAGTTTTAGTCGTGGAGCAGAGTGAAGCAAAGCAATTGGCGGGGCATCACCAACGGCCTTCCTGGCGAGCCTAAAGGCCTTTGTTATAATCGCAATGTTCGTCATCGGTGGCGCTATCGTCTAGGGGTTAGGACGTGAGATTCTCAATCTCAAAACCCGGGTTCGATTCCCGGTAGCGCTACCAATTCTATCCTGCTATCACTTGTCATTTCCTGTACTTACTCTGCCGCCCCCACACCCACGAGAAACGTCGTTACCTGATGCGGCACAGTAGCGGCACAGAGGGGGCACAATTTGGGGCACAGCTTCGGCCTCAACGAGAAGCGGGAGTCCCAGAAACGAAGGCCGGGGGCCACCCCGGCGGCGGTGGGCTCCCCCGAGGGAGTGTACGAGCCGGCACTGGCGGCACTTTCAATGAGAACAATGGCGACCTGATTGGGTCGCTCGATGGGGGGCTGCGAAGCGAGATCCGATGGAAATCGCCGCGGATCAAGAACCCGAGTCTCGGCAGGAACGAATCAGCTTAGCGCGCGATGAACCAGCGGAAGAGGGGAAAATCCGGCGACGGCGGAGTGTAGAAGAAGCGCGTCACGTGGAAAAAGATCGGCGCGGCGAAGCATAGGGAGTCGATGCGATCTAGAAAACCTCCGTGGCCTTCGATCATCATGCCGAAATCCTTGATGCCGCGGTCACGCTTGATTGCCGACATGGTGAGGCCGCCGAAGAAACCTAGGAGGGTAATCACCAGCGACATTGCCGCCGCCTGAAGCGGAGTGAAGGGCGTGACCCACCACAACGCCATCCCCAGCGCGGTCGCCGTCAGCACACCCCCCAGGAAGCCCTCGACGGTCTTGTTCGGACTGACCGTGGGCGCAATCTTGTGGCGGCCGGCCAGCTTCCCCCAGACGTACTGCAGCACATCGCTCATCTGGTCCACGAGGACCAGGTAAAGCAGCAGCTTGGCCCCTTGTCCCGCATAGCCGGGGATATTGAGCATGAGCAGCGCAGGAGCGTGACTGAGGCAATAGACGCAGATCATAAGGCCCCACTGGATCTTGGCGGCGCGCTCGAGAAAGCGCTCCGTGTCGCCTGCGAGCGCCGCGCGGGTGGGGATGAAAAGGAAGGCATACACCGGGATCAGGATGCTGAACAGGCCGTACCATCGCACTCCGATCAGCCAGTACTGTAGCGGAGTGAAGATGAAGAATGACCAGAAGAGCGCGCGGTGGTCACCCCGGCGCGTCGGGGTCAGGGTGATGTATTCGCGCAGGGCCATGAACGAGGTGAAGCCGAACAACACAAGCGACCCGAAGGGCCCGACCACCAGCGTTCCGGCGAAGATCGCCGACATTACCCACCAGGCGCGGATGCGTGCGTTGAGGTTCGTGACCGTCGCGCGCCCTGATTCGGACTTCACTCGGGAGCGCAGGATCCAGCCGATTAGACTGGCAATGACGAGGAGGCCGACGACCCCACCGAACAGGAGCGCAAGATGCTTGTCGACTGCGATTCTCATTGCGGTTTCAGGCGGCAGAGGGCCTCGCGAGTCCGCGCGAGGAAATCGTTTTTCCCTTCACCGGATCTGACCTGCAGCGGCGGGCCGAACGTCACACTGCACAGCACCGGGACGAGCAGCACTTCGCCCTTGGGCAGAACGCGGTTCAGATTCTCGATGTAGGCGGGCACCAGCTCAAGATGAGGTCTTTCGCGGCAGAGGTGGTACATCCCGCTCTTGAACGGTGCCACGTTCTCGCCACTACCGCGCGTGCCTTCGGGAAAGATAATGAGCGAGTAGCGATCGCCCATCTGCTCGAGCAGACGCTCGATCAACATGCGCGCATGCGCGACGCGCTCCCCGGATGCGGTCTCGATGTTCTCGCTCCGCTCGACCAATGCAGCATGGAAGACATTGCAGGCTAGGTAATGGCGTAACCACGATTTATTCCAGTAGTCCGCGGCGGCGACCGGACGCACCCAGCGGCGAACGTGACCCGGCAGTGACGACCACACGACCAGAGCATCCAGGTGACTGGTGTGATTGGCGAAATAGATGCGCTGCCGCTCTTCCGGCTGACAATCGATCCAGCGTGTGGTTACGCCGCTCGCCAAGCGCGCAAATTGGGCCAGCGCCGCGGCGAGCAGATGAGTGTCCTTGCTCACCGCGACTCCAGGTCATGAACGATGCGCGCAACGCGCCGCATCGCGGTAATCACCGATCCAATGATAACCACGACCAGACCCCCGCCCAGGAGCCACCCGTGCCAGTTGACGTAGATCTCGATGACCGAGGCGAGGAGCGCCGCCGTCATCAGTGCCATGCGCTGCTGCTTGGCCATGGGACCAAGGAAGTAGTGTTGCGTCCCAGTCGATCCGCCTAGCACACGCACGTACGCGGTGAAGACCGCAAGCAGGGCGGCCGTCCAACCCAGCTCAGGCCCGATCTTCCATGGGACCGCATAACCGGCGGCAGCGAAGATGAGGGAGTCGGAGATACGATCGGGCAAATCGTTGTAGATCTCGCCAGAATTGCTCTTCATCCCGCCTTCGATCGCAACCATGCCGTCGATCAGGTTGCACAGGAGGCGCAGCTGGATGCAGGCTGCCGTGACGACCAAGAGTGCGGCGCGGGTCGCAGTTGTGTGGCAGACTGTGAACGCCACCAGGGCCGCGGTTCCGATGAGCGAGAAGCCGATGCTCGCCAGTGAGATGTAGTTGGGACTCACGCCCCAGCGCGCGAGCGTGCGGGCGATCGTGTTCGCCCACTTTGTCTGGCGGGAGCGCAGCGGACGGCGGCTAACCAGCTGCGACGTAGGTCGTGTAGCCACGATTGCCGCACATTCTCGTTGCAAGCAGCCTGCGTGGCAAGCGCTTCCTCGACCCAATGACTACGAAACCGAGGGCGTGGTTCTGGAACCTGCTGGTCGCCGCTGGCCTGGCCCTTTTCGCCTGGGCATTGGTGTGGGGATTCGCAGTTACCCATCCGGAATCCGGTGTCCCCGAAAAGGCTGCCGTACCCACGATGCTCGTTGTTCTTGCCCTTGCTCTTGCTTACTTTGGCACGACTTCCCCGTATTTATTGCCTGAAAGCGACTCTTCTGCAATTGACACCGCACCGTGTCGGAGGCTAGACTGCCCGCCCCATCGGCAAGTCTGTCCAGGTCCGGTCTTAAAAGCTCAATCCTAGGAGGAGTTCATGATTCGACTGCTTCGAGGCGTCATTTTCTTGATGGCAGTGATTTCGCTACTGAGTATCTCAGGCTGGTCGCAACAAACACAGCAGGCGCAAGCCCCGGTCTTTACCTACGTGGCCGAGTGGGAGGTGCCGCGGGCGCGCTGGGCCGAGTTTACCGACAACTTTGAGAAGAACACCCGCCCGCAACTGGAGCGCTTCACGCGCGACGGCATAGTCGTCTCCTGGGGCGGATATTCGACCTATGTTCACCAGAAGGGCGAGAACACGCACGGGGTCTGGTGGGCGTCGCCCAGCCTGGCAGGGATCGAGCGGGTGCGTGCGCAACTGATCCAGGCTGCACCCTCGCCGGCCATGGCCGAGGCCACCATGCACCGCGACTATCTGCTGCGTTCGGTGCGGAGAAGATCGCGCGCGGCCGGCCCGCAGAGCGGCGTGCTCTCGGTCAGCAGTTTCACCGTCCAGCCGGGGAAAGAAGAGGCGTGGATGCAACTCGGCGAGAAGAACTACCTGCCCGTCATTGACGAACTGGTGGCCAATGGCACCATCAGCGAGTTCTCGATCGACGTAGAGCAGGTGCATAACAACCCGCCAGGGTTGCACTTCATCGCCTACGTTGCCCCCAACATGGAGGCCGTGGATAAGGTAGTAGCCGCGTTGCGGGCTGCGGAGCAGAAATGGCCGCCGGAACAGCGCCGCACCGTCATGCAGGGCATGATGGAGACCACCGTTCCGGGCGCACACCGCGACTACATGGCGACGGTGAGCAGCTATCAAACGAAGTGACGCATCCCCGAAAAAGAAAGAGCCTTCGCGCTAGTAGCAGGCGAAGGCTCGCAACAGGTGGGCCCGTCTATTTGATCTTGGTTGCTTTGCCTTCCATCATGTTGGTCCAGGGGCCCCCATCAGAGGAAGAGTCGAACGTATAGGTATACGAGGTCGGTGATACTTCTTTCAGCGTAAAGCGGCCTTTGATTTTCTTGCCGCCACGCTCCTCCTCGGATGTCCAGGTCCACGTGTCTCCTGAGACGGTGCCTTTGGATGTCGAATGTTCTCCCAGGCTGTTGTACCCGCCATACGTGTACACCTTTTCTTTGGGGTCGTACCCCAGCATGGCGACTTCCTTCATGGATCCCATGGGACCTTGGCCCTCGGAATGAATGACCACAAAGAAATCGCCCAACATGGTGTTGTGGTCGGTGCTGGTCAATTTCCCGCCCGGGCCGAAGGGGCCTGGCTTCATATCTGCTTCGCTTTTCCATTCGCCTAGAAAGTAGCGTAGCCGCTGGTGCTCGGGGCCGGGTTTCGGCATCTGGGGCGGTGCTTGCGCCATAAGCACGCCGATCAAGAGCACTACAAATACTGCAACCGTGACGGTCCGCTTCATCGTGCTGCCTCCTAAAAAGCCGCAGCAGGATAGCAGACGAGATCGTGCGAGGAAAGCTGGGAAATCGCCGTACGACTAGCTCAGCCACCCTTGCAGATCCTCCAAGGGATGAGGCCGTGGATTTGTATGGGCGCGGGAAAAAATGCGCCTTACAGATCGGGGTCGGGGAAGCGGGCGCCGAAATCAGCGCAGAGGTGCAGCTCACAATTGTGCAGGCTGAACTCCCACTCGATGTGGCCGGGGGGCAGTGGCGTGTCGGTGTGCTGGGCCTCCTGGAGGCTCAAGCAGAAGAGCCTGCCGCAGGTGGAACATCTCCAGGCCAGTGGCCAACGCTTGAACCAATACGCCGGCACCAGCTCAGGGGTGAATCTGAACGTGCGGAGCATGGGAAACCTCCGCGAACCATGCGTGTTGCAGCGTGCGGCAACGGACAAACGTTC
>DASYTX010000357.1:0-4023 GCA_036001865.1 Terriglobales bacterium | reverse complement strand
ATACCCCTGGCTTGGGGGCAGACGCAGAATTTCGATTTGGCGGGCGCGCCATTCGCCCTGGCCATCTTGCTCGGCCGTCACCTGGACCTCGACTCCGTGGGTCAGAGACTTGCTGGGATCCTTCATTCGCTGGCTGCGGGGAATAGCCTTGCTGTACACCACCTCGGCCCCTGAGATTTCAACCTTGCGCAGCATGCCCTTGCGGCCCTGGACGAACAGCCAGCCAGGCTCAAGCCGCACCTCCGGCGGGCAATAGATCCTGCCCACAAAGATGCCCGGGGTTGCCGCTAGTAGCCCGCTGAGCAAGATAACGATCGCCAAGCACACAGCCAGCAGGGGCGAGCCACGCATGTCAGGTGAGATGCGGCACGGCAACGTCCGAGTGGCTGGGCTCAGTCGTAATACTCCAGCCCCAGGTGCGTGATGAGCTCTTCGCCCTTCAGGTGCCGCAGCGTGTTCTTCAGCTTCATGAGCTGGATGAAGAGATCGTGCTCGGGATATAGCCCCGGCGCGGTCATGGGCGACTTAAAGTAAAAACTGAGCCATTCCTGGATACCCAGCCGGCGCAGCTCCGGGCTGCGCTGCGCCAAGTCGAGAAAGAGGACCAAGTCGAGCACCAGGGGCGCGGCCAGGATGGAATCTCGGCACAGGAAGTCCACCTTGATCTGCATGGGGTAACCGAGCCATCCGAAGATGTCGATATTGTCCCAGCCTTCCTTGTTGTCACCGCGCGGCGGGTAGTAATTAATCCGAACCTTGTGATAGAGGTGTTGGTAGAGCTCGGGATACAGTTCCGGCTGCAGGATCTGCTCCAAAACCGAGAGCTTGGATTCCTCTTTTGTCTTGAACGACTCCGGATCGTCCAGTACTTCGCCGTCGCGGTTACCCAGAATGTTGGTGGAAAACCAGCCGCTCAGCCCAATCATGCGCGCCTTGAAGCCGGGAGCGAGGATGGTCTTGAGCAGCGTCTGCCCGGTCTTGAAGTCTTTGCCGCAAATCGGGACCTGGTTGCGGCGCGACAGCTCGATCATGGCCGGGATGTCCACCGTCAGGTTGGGAGCACCGTTGGCGAACGGCACACCTTCGGTCAAAGCCGCATAGGCGTAGATCATGGATGGCGCAATGTCCTCGTCATTTTGTGCCATCGCTTTCTCGAACGCCGGCAGTGAAGCGTGCGCTTTGCCCGGCTTGAGGAACACCTCCGTGGAACCGCACCAGACCATCACCAGCCGTTCCGCGCCGGAAGTTTTCTTGAAGTTACGGATGTCGGCGCGGATCTGCTCTGCAAGTTCCATTTTGTTCTTCCCGCGCTTTAGGTTTGGCCCATCCAGCTTCTTGACGTACTCGCGGCTGAACACCGCCTTGCGCGGCTTGATGGACTGAAGAAACGGCCGCAGCTTGTCCAGCAGTTCCCCCTCCAGCACTCCGGCCTTGAGCGCAGACGCGTACATATCGTCGTCGAAAATGTCCCAGCCGCCGAAGACCATGTCGTGCAACTCGGCCAGCGGGACGAATTCCTTGATGCGCGGCGACCGCCCGGCCGTGCGCTTGCCCAGGCGGATGGTGCTCATCTGCGTCAGCGACCCAATAGGACGCGCGTATCCCTTACGTACGGCCTCCACACCCGCCACGAAAGTAGTGGCCACCGCTCCCATGCCGGGGATCAAAACCCCGAGTTTTCCTTTGGGTTTTTCAATCAGGGCCGCAGTCCGGGCCTGCGGTTTCGCGCTCGTGTGTCGCACAGCCATGAATGCCATCCGCCTATGAAGATTTCGCCAACGTGGAGAGAAACGCGTTATCTTCTCGTATCACGCGGCGATTTGCAAACCTCAGTAGGAACACTCAACGCAAGTCGCCGAATGTAAGGGAGCCTTTAGTGAACCAGAAAGTCGCTGTCGTCACCGGCTCCTCTAGTGGCATCGGTCTGATGACCGCGGTAGAGCTTGCCAAGCGCGGATTCCGCGTGGTCGCCACCATGCGCGACCTGGCGCGCCGCGCAGCGCTGGCCGAATCGGCACGCTCCGCCGGCGTCGGTGAGCAAATTGACGTCTGCCGCCTGGACGTCACCGAATTCGATTCCCTGCCCCGCGTGGTCAGCGAAGTCCTTCGCGATTGCGGCCGCATCGATGTCCTGGTCAACAACGCCGGGTTCGCCCTGGCAGGATTCCTCGAAGACCTGCGGCTGGGCGAAATCAGGCAGCAGTTCGAGACCAACTTCTTCGGCCACATTGCTATGACCCAAGCGGTGCTGCCGGTCATGCGCCGGCAGCGCTCAGGGCACATCATCATCGTGTCGTCGATCAGCGGTCTGGTCGGCCAGCCGGTGGTGGGGGCCTATTCGGCCTCAAAGTTCGCGCTGGAAGGCTGGAGTGAAGCCCTGCGCATCGAGACTAGAGCGCTAGGCATCCGCGTCGTGTTGATCGAGCCCGGCGCTTTTCGCACCGGCATATGGGAACGCAACGCCCGCATTGGCGAATTCGCCACAAGCCCGGAATCACCTAACCACGAACGCGGCGTGCGCTTCTCCGAAGCTGTCAAGCGTGTGCGCAAGGCCGACCCGATTGCCGTTGCGCGCCTGATTGCCCGCATCGCCGAGGATCCCAATCCTCGCTTGCGGTACCGTATCGGACACGATGCTCACATCCAGAAGTGGCTGCGCGCGCTGCTGCCGTGGAGGATCTACGAACGGCTGGTGGCGAAAGCGGTGGGAATCGACTAAGTCTCGCGCTCAAGATCAGCCGCGGATGGAGCGACTTTGATCCTGTGCTTCCAGTGCGTCCACACAAACCATGCCGCGCCTGCCAACAGCAAAGCAAGGATGACGGCGTCCAGCCGATGGAACCAGGTCTTCAGCCGCGGATCGCTGTTCCACGCCTCGCCCAATTTCATCCCTACGTAGGCCAGCCCCAGGCACCACGGCCAGGAGCCGAGGAAGGTGTATACATGGAAACGTACCCGGGGCATGCGCGCGATGCCGGCAGGTAGGGCAATGAAAGTGCGGACCACCGGCAACAATCTGGCTATGAATACCGCAGCGCTGCCGTACCGCCGGAAGAAGCCATCGGCCCACTCCAGTTCCTTGCGGCTGAGCAGGATGTATGACCCGTATTTCTCCACCAACGGGCGCCCGCCAAAATACCCGAGCTCGTACGCGATCACCGAGCCCACGTTGCAACCGAAGGCGCCCGCAGTCGCTACCCACCACAAGTTGAAACGTCCGGTGTACACCAAGTAGCCCGAGAACGGCATGATCACCTCGGAGGGAAGGGGGATGCATGCCGACTCGATGGCCATCAACGCTACTATGCCGAGATACCCGCCGGCGGAGATCACGGCAATAACGAACGCGCTGAGGACTTCAATGATGCGCGCAATCATCTGCTAGGGGAGCGGAGGGATGAAAGGAGTCGTTCCGGTTCAGGCCTGTGCCGCATCCGCCTGTTCTCCAGCCACTGTGGTTTCGTAAGCGCTGACCGCGTCCGTGACATCGGTTTCGCAATTTGAACATACTGCCTGCGCGCTCTGGCTATCGAAGGTATCGCTATCTACGACCACAGAGCCGCTGGAGACGTATTCCTCGTTGACCCCGTCCCAGGTGTAGGCCTCTTCCAAGGTCGCTCCTGTGACCTTGCATCCGGTCAACACCACCACGTAGTCGTGACCTCCGCATTGCGGGCAGCTGAAGGGCTTGGGCATCGCTGCTCTCCTCTCCGGTTCGCCTGGGTCAGAAGTCGTGGGCCTCCTGCGCGAAGGTATAGCCGGGCAAGCTGGCTCCGTCTGCGGTCTGGGTCACCTTAACGCGGACGCTCTCGGCAGAAGCCGGATTGGCATCCGCCTGCCGCAGCATGGCGTATTGGGCGAGAGCCTCGTTGTAAACCTTGGTCACGAGAAAATTCTTCCCGCTTTGGTCGCTGCGCCAGACTTGCCCCAGCCGGATCGCTTTTACTGCCATCGTTGCTAAAGACTATCCGCCGAAACTGTGGCCGTCAATGAGACCGAAGACCCCAAGGAGAGGAGCAGCAC
>DASYTX010000356.1:0-22193 GCA_036001865.1 Terriglobales bacterium | reverse complement strand
CCAGGCCAAGACCGTCCTGGAAAGGCTCCAATCCCAAAAATAGGGTAGAAGGCCGTTACCGCGGTGCGCGGGGCTGTTCCTTCTGCTGGGTCGCCTCCTTGGCCCGCAGTGCCCTCTGGAGCGCCTGCTGTGCGCGTGGTTGGCGGGGTAGAAGACGCGTGGCTTCCTGCAACTCCGGGATGGCCTCGTCCACGCGGCCCATATAAAGGAGCGTCTCGCCAACGGCCAGATGGCCCGGCCCGAAGCTGGCTTGGGCAGCCACCGACTTGCGGAAGGCTTCGAGAGCCTCCGGCACGCGATTCTGCCGCATATAAGCGGTGCCTAAATTGAAGGCTGCGGCAGAGCTGGTGGGTTCCATCCGAAGCGCCCGTTCCAGCAGGGGGACGGCTTTGTCGAGGTCGCCCGACTGGGCATAAGCCAGCCCCAGGTTGGAGACCGCCAGCAGGTAGTTGGGACTGATCTCCAGGGCGCGTTTGAAAGCCTGCACGGCGGCTGGGAAGTCTTTCTTGCGGTAAAAGTTCAACCCGAGGGCGTAGTGGACGGGCGCCGAGTTGTCGTCGATTTTCAGCGCCTCCTGCAGCTTGGCAATGGACTCGTCAAGGCGCCCGCGCTGACTGGCATTCAGCCCGTGCCGCACCAGTTCATAGACCTGGATGCGGTCTTTGGGATCGATGTGCTGCTCGGAGGAGCTGCCGGCTTCGCCACCCGAGAATGCTGCGTATCCCAATGCCTGCAATCGCGCCGCCATCGCTGGGTCGAGGCTGGTTTTTTGCGCCAGTTCCTCGCCCGGGGTGTACTTGCGGATTACGGCCTCGAGCCGCGCCTTGGTCTCCTGCGCCAGCGCCTTGCGGCGGGCGTACAAGTTGGTGGTTTCCCCAGGATCCTTTTCCAGGTCGTATAGCTCCGGCCGGGGCGCCTGGATGTAGCGGTAGCGGCCCGCCTGAACCGCCCGCAGCTCGCTCCAGTTGAAGTGAAGCCGGGGCACGAAGGTTTCGGAGTAGACTTCCGTTGCAGTCGCACCCTTCTTGCCGCTCATGAGCGGAACAAGGCTGCGTCCCTGTACTACCGCGGGCGTGGGAAGACCGAGCAGGTCGAGCACGGTGGGCGTCAAGTCCACGGTGCTGACCGCCGGCACGATCCTCGCGGGGAAGCGCCGCGGCCCGGCAGGCTTGATAATCAGCGGCACGCGCAGAGTGGAGTTGTAGATGAGGAAGGCGTGGGTGCTCTCGCCGTGTTCGCCCAAGGCCTCGCCATGATCGGCCAGCAGCACGACGATAGTGTTGTCGTAAAGCCGGCGCTGCTTCAGGAAATCGATTATGCGGCCCACCTGCTCGTCAGTGAACGCGATCTCGCCGTCGTACGGCTTGCCCTTGTACTGCTCGGCAAAGGGCGGCGGCGGCTCGTAGGGCCAGTGCGGGTCATACAAATGCAACCACAGGAAGAAGCGCTTGCTGGTGTTCGCCTGGAGCCATGCCAGCCCGCGGTCCACGACTTGATTCGCTGGCCGCTCCGTGGTGTGCGCCTGGCTCTCCGCCAGGTCGATGGGGAAGTCGGCGGAGTAGAAATCAAAGCCGCTGTCCAGCCCGAAATGTTTCTCCAGCACGGCAGCGGCGACCACCGCGCCAGTAGCGTATCCCTTGCTGCGGAGTACGGAGGCCAGCGTCGGTTGCTTCGGATTCAGCCGGTTGCCGCCAAAATCGTGCATGCCGTTCAGCATGGGCAATGTCCCGGTGAATATCACGGCGTGGGAAGGAAGGGTGATGGGGACAGGGGAAAACGCTTTCTCGAACAGCACGCCCGTCGTGGCGAGGGCATCGATGCGCGGGGTGCGGATGTCGCGGTAGCCGTAGCAGCCCAGGTGATCGGCGCGAAGCGTATCAATGGTGATGACCAGCACGTTGGGCAGCGCTTCGGCTTGACCGCCGGCAGCCCTGGCCGGAAGCAGCATGCAAGCTGCGGTCTCGACCAACAGAACGGCAGCGTAAAAAGCCCGCATAGTTCAGTTTTCCGCCGGAGGCGCGTACTTGCAGTAGTCGGCCTGCAGCCGGCAGGCAGCGGCATACTCGTTCTTCGCCTCAGCCGGCTGCTTCAGGCGCTGGTACGTCAGGGCAAGGTTCAAGTGCGCCTCCGCAAGTTGAGGATCTTTCTCCAGAGCCTTTCGATAGCTCGCCACTGCCTCGCGCAAGCGATTGGTCCGGCTGTATGCGATCCCGAGAAAATTATGTAAAGGCGCTTCGCTCAGCCCCAGGTGCGCGGCCTTTTCCAATTCCGCTGCCGCCTTGCCATATTCCTCGTGCCGCAGGTAGAGCAGTCCCAGGTCGCGGCGAGCCAACGCGAAGTTCGGCTGGAGGGCAAGCGTCTTTTTCAGCGCCGCCTGGGCAGCGGCCGGATCCGCGCGCGTCGCCATCCATGCAATCTGGTACCAGGCACGGTAGTTCTGCGGATTGACTTCGAGCGCGCGGTCGAGCCAGCGCTTTGCTGCGGCGGTATCGCCCAAGGCGTGCAGCGCACGCGCCAGCGCGGTCATCGCCTGATCGAAATTTGCGTTAAGCTGGAGCGCCTTTTCGAGTTCCGCGGCCGCTTGCTTCCACTGTTGCTGGCGCAAGGCCGCTTCGCCCAACAGAAAGGGGATGAGGTACATCTGCGGCTCCTGCTTCTGCACCTCGCGCAGCAATGCCGAGCCACGCTCCACCTGACCGGCTCGTTGCAGGTCGGTGGCTTCGAGGATGGCATTGAACTGGGGCAACTTCTGTTTGGGGTCGGCCATCGGCTCGTGCAGCTTTTCTGCCGGGACGGGCGAACGCGCCGCCACATAGCCCAGCGCGCGCAGACGCTCGGCGGTGTCGGGATCGGTGGCCGTGTGTGCCGGCTCGGCGGAGGCGTACCGTGATCTCAGCTCGGTCAGGCTCTGCTTAAGCACGGCCGACATCGCCTCCTGTTTGCCTCTCAGGTTTTTTGCTTCAGCGGCATCGCTACGCAGATCGTAGAGTTCCGGTTCAGGCGCTTCGATGTAATGGAAATCCCCGCTTTGCACGCTTTGTAGCGGGCTCCAGCCGAACGAGCTGAATGGATAGTACGTCTCGCTGTACGCCGCGCGACGGCGATGGTTGCCGCCACTCAACAGGCTGAGCAGGCTCTGGCCCTGCAACTGCTTGGCGATTGCGCTGTCCTTGACGCCCGCCGCTTCGAGGATAGTGGGAGCAACATCAATGGTTTCGACGGGGAGCCCGACACGCCGTTTGCTTGCGCGCGCTCCTGCAGGTTTCACCACTAGCGGGACATGCACGGTCGAGTTGTAGACGAAAAATCCGTGTTCTTTCTCACCGTGCTCGCCGAGGGATTCACCATGATCGCTGAGCAGGACGACGACGGTGCCGTCATACAGGCGGCTCTGCTTGAGCCAGATGAACAGCCGCTGCAGTTGGCTGTCGGCATAGGCCACCTCGCCGTCGTAGGGGCGGTCTTTGTACTGGCTGCGAAACGGCTCCGGCGGAGCGTAGGGGCTGTGCGGATCGAACAGGTGCAGCCACAGGAAGAATGGCTTGCCTGGTGGACGCTTGCGGAGCCATGCGAGGGCACGATCGACGCTGTCCTTGGCGCGCCGCTCCACCAGCCCGATGTCTTTCTCCAGGAAACTGGCGCCAGCGAAGGCGTCGTCGTAGTGGTCGAACCCGCGCGCCAGGCCCCAAGTGCGGTCGAGGACGAACGCACTCACGACCGCAGAGGTGGCGTATCCGCCGGCCTTCATGGCCTGTGCCACATTGCGGAAGGCCGGCGATAGTACCTGCCCGGTGAAATCCTGCACGCCGTTGTGAAATGGATAGGTGCCGGTCAGGATGGCGGCGTGCGATGGCCAGGTGAGCGGCACCTGCGCAATCGCCCGCTCGAACATAATTCCATCGCGGCACAGGCTGTCGATGGCTGGCGTCTTCACTTCCGCGCCGTAGCAGCCGACATGGTCAGCGCGCAGCGTATCGATAGTGATGAGCAGGACATTGGGCCGGCGTGTCGCCGCTGCGAGCGGTGCAGAGAAGCACACCACCGTGGCTACGCTAAGAAGAAGAGACAGCCAAGTTGTGGGCGCCTTACTCAGGGCGCCCTCCTCCAGGGTTGCGCATCACCTCCTGCGCCTCTGCGTCAAGGCCCGTCGCTCGTAGTCCCTTGACCAACGACTTGCGCGCATTCGGATCGTCTGGCGCCAGGCGCACCGCCTCGCGCAGTTCCGGGAGCGCCTCGTCCGTCTTGCCGAGAAACAGCAGCATCTCTCCTAATGCGCGATGTCCCTCGGCATATCCAGGGTTGATCTTTACGGAGCTGCGGAAGAAGTTCAGGCTCTCGGCCATGTTCCCGAGGCGCATTTGCGCCACGCCGAGATTGAACGCGGCGGAAAAATTGGTGGGATCGAGTTCGAGAGCACGCGTCAGTTGCTGCGCCGCCTGCGCGAAATCTCCAGCCTGCGCGTAACTGAGCCCCAGATGGTACACGGCCAGGGCGTAGTCGGGGCTGAGTTCCAGCACCCGCCGGAGTTGCGCCGCCGCCTGCGTGTAATCGCGGGTACGGTAATAATTGAGGCCTTGCAGGTAACGTATAGGAACGGAATCAGGTTCCACCTGCATGCCGCGCTTCAGTTTTTCAATGGACTCCGTATAGCGCCCGTGCTGGCTGTCGCTCATGGCCTCGGCAAAGAGTTCGTACAGCACGATGCGGTCTTTCGGGTCAACGGACGCTTGGGTGCGGCCGGACTCGCCGCCGCCTGAGAATGCCGCATATCCCAGCGCTTGCAGGCGCTGCGCCAGCGCGGGATCCAGACCGGTCTTTTGCGCCAGCTCTTTATCAGGCGTGTGCTTGGCGATCAGTGACTTCAAACGCGCACGCAGTTCTTCGCTTACGGCCTTGCGCTCCGCGGCGAGGTTTTTCGTTTCTCCGGGATCTTTCGCGAGGTCGTACAGCTCGGGCTTGGGCGCGTCGATAAAACGGTACCGGCCAGACTGGATGGCGCGTAGCTCGCTCCAGTTGAAGTGCAACTTGGGGAGGAACGATTCGGCATAGAGATCGTCTGCCCCGGGCGGCTCGCCTTTCAGCGCCGCCGCTTGGCTGCGTCCTTGTATCCCCGTCGGAACCGGTTGCCCGAGCGCTTCCAGGATGGTTGGCAGCAGATCCACCAGGCTGGTCGTCTGGGCGATGACCTTCTTGCGCGCTGCCTGCACCGCAGCCGGCTTGATAATCAGCGGCACATGAAGGGTGGAGTTGTAGATGAAGAAGCCGTGGGTTTTTTCGCCGTGCTCGCCCAGCCCTTCTCCATGGTCGCCGACGAGCACCAGCAGGGTGTTGTCGTACAGCTTGCGCTCTCTCAGCGCGGCCAGCACGCGGCCAACCTGCTCGTCCATGAACGCGATTTCGCCGTCGTAAGGATTTGCCTGGAACTGTTCTTTGTACGGTGACGGTGGCTGGTAGGGATGATGGGCATCGTAGAGGTGCAGCCACAGGAAAAACGGCGGCTTCTGCTGCTTCAGCCACTCCAGGCCGCGATCCACCACCACATTGCCTGGCCGCTCCATAGCATCGAGATTGGTTTCGAGCAGGCGATTGAAGTCAAACTCGTCGTAGTAGAAGTCGAAGCCGCTGTCCAAGCCGAAGCGGCCGTCGAGCACGGCTGCGCCAACCACCGCGCCGGTCGCGTACCCCTGTTTGCGCAACAGGGAAGCCAGCGTGGGCTGTTCCGGGTTTAGCCGGTTGCCGCTGAAATCGTGCATCCCGCTCCGCATGGGATAGGTGCCGGTCATCAGGACGGCGTGCGCCGGCAGGGTGATGGGGACCGGGGTGTACGCGCGCCCAAAACGCACGCCTTCGGCCGCTACCCGGTCGATGTTGGGAGTGTGCGCTGCCTTGTAACCGTAGGCGCCGATGTGGTCCGCGCGGACCGTGTCCAGAGTAATAAGGACGACATTCGGCGGGGCGGCCGCGAAGCCCAGCTCGACCAGCAATACCAGCCAGATCGACGCGAGGAGACACCAGCGGCGGAGGCTTGTTAAGAGGGGAAGCTGCATTCTCCGGTCCGATCCCACCTGGAGCAGTAATCGTAAAATTATACATGCGGAGAACCGCACCCATCGGCCAACCCGCTCCCATCCCGATATGCTACGCTGCTGCCTCATGAGGCTGCCCAGGCTTCTCGGCTGGGTTGTGGGTCTTACGCTGGTCGCGAGCGCCCAGTCACACCCCGACGTAATTCTGATCACGCTTGACACCCTGCGTGCCGACCGTGTCGGCGCTTACGGATACCGCGGAGCGCGAACCCCGGCACTGGATCGCCTGGCGAAAGACGGCATTCTTTTCCGGCAGGCGTTCACCCCCAGCCCGATCACCAACTCGTCGCACGCCAGCATTCTTACCGGTCTCAACCCGAGCTTCCATGGCGTCACTGATTTTGGCGTGCCGCTTGCCTCAGGAAAACAGACCTGGGCGGAATTCCTGAAAGAGCGCGGCTACAGGACCGCCGCCTTTATCGGCGCAGTCATTCTGGACAGCAAGACGCTCGCTCCCGGTTTCAATCAAGGTTTCGACTTCTATTTCGATTTTCCCGATAAGCCGCCGCCTTCGCGGTGGGGACGGGTGGAGCGCCGGGCTGCCGATGTTGCCGCGCAGGCGCGCAAGTGGCTCCTGAGCAACCGCGCCGCCCCGCGATTCGTGTGGATCCACTTCTACGACCCGCATGACCCCTACGAAGCGCCGGCACCATTTGGCGAGAAGTACCGCGATCAGCCCTACGATGGCGAGGTGGCCTATACCGACAGCGTTCTGGCTCAATTCCTCGCGCTGCTGGATAAACAAGGTGCGTACGATAACGCCCTCATCATTGCCGTGGGCGATCATGGGGAAGGTCTGGGGGAGCACAAAGAAGATACCCACGGCATCTTCCTTTATGACTCGACGCTGCACGTGCCCATGATCGTGAAGGTCCCCGGACGCCGACAGGCGGGCAAGGTGGTCGAAACTGCTGTTCGGACCACAGACCTGCTGCCTACGGTCCTTGATCTGCTCGGGATCCGCAGCAAAGCCGAATTTCAGGGCGCATCCTTGCGGCCGCTGTGGGAAGGCGGTGACTCGGCTGAGCGCCCATTGTTTGCGGAGACGGACTACCCTCAGCGCTTCGGCTGGGCGCCACTTCGCGCGCTGCGCACGCGGCAACACAAATTCATGGAAGCGCCGCGCCCCGAACTCTACGACCTGGCGGCCGATCCCGGCGAGAACCGTAACCTGTACGAACCCTGGAAGGCGGTCGTGCAGGAATTGCGCGAAAGGCTCGCCAAGTTCCTTGCGGCCGCACCCAAGCCGCAGCAACCTGCTGCCGGCGCGGTCGGACAGACAACCATCGAGCACCTGCGCGCCCTGGGCTACCTGCCGGAGAATCCCGGCCAGACCAACGTCCCTGAGCCTTCCCTGCTGCCCGATCCGAAAGACAAGATCGAGCTGCACAACCTGATTCACCGCGCCATGATGGCGGACGAAGCCGGCAGGCCAGCGGAAGCCCGGGCCGCACTCGGCAAGGCCGTCGAGCTGGATAGCGGGTCAGCGGTGGCGCTGTACCAGCTCGGTCAGGTGGAATTCAAGCTGGGCAATTACGAAGCGGCGGCGCAGTATCTCGCCCGCGCTCGCGCCATACGGCCGGATGCCAGCGCCGCGCTCTACCATGGCCGCGCCCTCGAAAAACTCGGTCACCTCGCTCCGGCCGCCGAGGCGTTGGAAGAGAGCCTCCGACTGGTGCCAGGCCAATACGACGTCCGGTTGCAGCTCGGCCGAATCTATCAGCGCCTGAACAAGACGGAAGCTGCGCTCGACCAGTTTGAGGCTGCCGTATTTATGGAGCCCAAGCGACCGGGAGCGCGCACCCAGCTCGGCCGTGCTTTGCTCGACGCCAAGCGTTTCTCGGAGGCCGTGAAAGCACTCGAAGAAGCCGCTCGCCTTGCTCCCCGCGACGCCGAGATCCAGCAGCTTCTGGCGCGGGCCTACGAAGGTGACGGCAAGAAGCAGCAGGCCCGGCGCGCTGCAGCGCGCGCCGCCGCCTTGAAGAGCGCCGCTGAAAAGAGGAAGACGCCCTGAACGAAGGAGAGCTGCGATGTGCAGACCTGCGAATCTTGCTGCAAAGCGCAGTATCATCAGTAGCTTCGGGCGGTCTGCAAGAGCTCGCAAGGTCGTATTGTTTGCTGTAGTGTCGCTAGTCCTCTTGTCGGCAGTTGCTTTCATCGCCGATTGAGCTACTGGTCCGATAAGGGACGTTTTCAGTTTAGACATGACAAGCCCCGACTTGCGGGCTACGAACTAGGAGGTTCGGCATGAAGATTGTGGTTATTGGCGGCAGCGGGCTCATCGGAACAAAGCTCGTGAACAAGCTTCGTCAGCTTGGCCATGAGGTGGTGGCGGCATCACCCGCCTCGGGCGTCAACACCATCACTGGTGAGGGGCTGGCTGAAGCGCTTGCCGGCGCTCAGGTTGTCGTCGACGTGGCGAACTCGCCTTCGTTCGAGGACAAGGCAGTTTTGGAGTTCTTCGAGACGTCAGGTCGCAACCTCCTTGCCGCAGAAGCGGCCGCTGGTGTGGGACATCACGTTGCGCTGTCGGTCGTCGGCACCGACCGCCTTCTCCAGAGTGGTTACTTCCGCGCGAAGATGGCCCAAGAAGAGCTGATCAAGGCTTCCAAGGTCCCCTATACAATCCTTCGCTCGACGCAGTTCTTCGAGTTCCTCAACGGCATCGCCCAATCGGCCACCGATGGGCAAACGGTTCGCTTGTCGCCTGCCTTTGTGCAGCCCGTCGTGTCGGATGACGTTGCTGCCGCACTGGCCGACGTCACGCTCGGGGCGCCAGTGAACGGCACGGTCGAGCTGGCTGGTCCAGAACGGCTACGTCTCGACGAACTCGTCCGACGATTCTTGAGCGCAAGCCAGGACGCACGTCAGGTGGTCGCAGACGTCCAGGCACGCTACTTCGGCGCAGAGCTGAACGATCAATCCCTCACCCCGGGCGACAACCCGCGCATCGCCCCGACGCGTTTCGAGGACTGGCTCAGCCGGTCCATACCTCAAAGGTAAATTAGCCAGGCAGGGGGTCGACGCCCAGCTCAAGTAGTGCGCTGGACCGGCGATGAGCTTTTTCAAGGAGAGCTATGACGTATTCCAATCAGTACAGGTAGGAATGACTGAAGAAGAGGTTGTCGCCAGACTAGGCCATCCGCAGAAAGTATTCACGGCAGAAAGTGCACCAGCGGATTACTACGTGAAGGATACACCCACAAGAATCGGCGAATCACGAACAAGGTTTTCGTTTGTATAGGCGGCGAACCTATAGCTTACGTTTACTTCGACAAGAAGAACCGGGTTGAGGACGTGTTTGTCGGTGGAAGTTAGTACGAGAGGGCGGCGGGTGCCCCCCTTCGCTCCACGGAACGCCCAGGGTGTCCCATCCTTTGCGCCTGCCCTTTGGCGCAAGGCGACCGCGCAGTTCCATCCCCAAGGGCCGAGCTCATCCACAAAGGAAACGCCTCGGCTGTGGGCCGGGGCGCTTGATTGAAAGCAAGTTTCCGCCTACTGCGAAGCGGTGCTGGCCACCTGCCGGCTGGCTTCTGTGAAGATCTCGGTCAGCACGCGACCCTTCATCTGCTTGGGCTGGGCAATTCCGTAAATGTGCAGGATGGTGGGTGCGATATCGAACACGGTAGCCTGGAACCCCATCAGCCGCATGTCGCGCTTGATGTTCGGCCCCACCATGATGACCGACCCGGGCACGTCGTCGCCATCGGCGAAGTCATGCTTGGCGATCACGGGCGCGGTGCCGCCATGATCCATGTGCATGTGGGGGTCTTCCTCGAACTCGCGCAGGGGCTTAATGCCATGGTCGGAAATCAGGAAGATGTAGGTGTTGTCGTCCACGTGCTTGAGAATGGTACCGAGCACCTTGTCCAGGGCAACGTACTGGTTGGGGAAGGCGTCCAGGCGCACGTTGTTGATTTTAGGATTGTAGCCCTTGTGGAACGTCTGGATGGGATACAGCCAGTGCCCGACGCGGTCCTCGCAGGACTGGACCAGGAAGGTGAAGTCCTTGGGATAGTTAGTAAGCAGGTAGTCGAAGAGCTTGGTATGCTGCGACCGGATCAGGTCCACTTTTGCCAGCCACTCGTTAATCATCTTCTCTTCCTTGCCCTTGAGCGTGTCGGCGGCGGGCATGCGGGCGCAATCGATGTAGAAGTCCCCAACCTTGGCCGTCAGCTCAGAAGCCAGGCTCTTGGGGTATACGGGATCGCCTCCCTGTACCTCCGAGAGTTTGGGGGCGCACAGGACCCCGTCCTCACAGTCCTTGCCGCGCGTGAGCATGCCGCTGACCATATACCCGTTAACCGGCATTACCGGGAAGGTGGCGGGAACGTTGGCCATGCCCACGCTGATTCCGTTCTTAGAGAGAATGGACCAGATGGGCTCCCGCTTCAGCATGTTGGTATTTGCAGTGATGCCGCCCACCAGGAAGCCGGTGATGCCGTTTTCTTCCGGCACCGTGCTGGTATAGATGGCGCCATAGACCTTGGGGCAATTGGGAGCAGACACCGTCCTGAGCTTGCCGTACACGCCGCGCTTAACCAGGCTGGCCATGTTTGGCAGCTCGCCCTGGAGCAGCAGCGGACGAATGATGTCCCATTCCATGCCGTTGACGCCAATCACCACCACACGTGGGCGGGGCTGGGATTGGGACTGGGCTGCCTGCGCCGAAGCCAAAACCCCGAGGCAGAGCACGGAAAGCGGGAGACAAAGCCACCGTTTCATGAGATCAAACCTCCACAGGAGAGGCCTGAAATTATAGCCCCGGAGCACCGGCCCCGCAACACAGGCTTGAGCCATTCAGCCCACCGGCCTGGGCCCTTTCCCAGATGGCTTGCAGCTAGCTTGTCGCTGGAAGCGAGAGACTCGGGTTGACAGACGAGCCAGCGGTTCTTCCGTTTACCATCGCTGCCACGCCCCCAACTCGATTTGGGGCGGAGTGTTGCGGGATAAACGAGATTACCGGTCCGTGCCGCTTCTCGATTCGGAGGAGAGTCGCGACAGGACGAGTAGGAGGATGCCCAGGGCAGCGCTCACAGTGAAGTTCAGGTAGTTGGGCGGCTTTTCAAGAGTCAGCCAGAGGGGAGAGGCGACGACTAGGGCAAGGCCGAAACCGTGAAGAAGGCTCTTTTTCAAGGCGCTCACTTTCTTAAAGGCTGGTTGTAAATAGTAACAGGGGCGGGTATCGCGAGGGCTTGCGGCGCGTCCCGACTACGCGGCCGGGGTGGGATGTTATACTCGGGTGTTTTTTCTATATCCGCAGGTGGTTGAAATCTTCGCGAGGCGATTGCGGCGCAAGCTGCCCGTCGCACCCTGAGCCATCGTTCAAGATGTGCACATGGAACCGTCATTGCTAGATATCCTCGCTTCCTACAACGATTCCTTGCCCCTCGATCAGGCATGGACCATTCCCGGTTCCTGGTACACCGATGAGCGCATTGCCGGTCTGGAACGCCAGGCGGTGTTTGCGCAAACCTGGCAGGTAGTCGGTCGCACCGATCAGGTGGAAAAAGCAGGCCAGTACGTTACGGCTGAGGTTGCCGGAGAGCCGGTGGTGGTTGTCCGTGGCAATGACCAGAGGCTGCGGGCATTTTTCAACGTTTGCCGCCATCATGCGGCGGCCGTCGTGACGGAACCCGAAGGCTGCGCCTCGCTGCTGCGCTGTCCGTATCACGGATGGACCTATTCGTTGGAAGGCGCCCTGAAGGGCATTCCTGAATTCGATGGCGTTAGCGGCTATGATCGGTCGGCGAATGGACTGGTTCCGATCCACGTCGATACATGGGAAAAGTTTGTCTTTGTGAATCTGCACTCCGATCCTGCGCCGCTGGGCGAGTTTCTCGGAGGGTTGGTGGAACGCGCGCGTCCGCTTGATTTGAGCAGCCTGAATTTTGTCGCGCGACGTTCGTACACCCTGAATTGCAATTGGAAAGTCTTCGTGGACAACTATCTCGACGGCGGCTACCACGTGCCGCATCTCCACAAGGGCCTGAACAGCGTGCTCGATTACGTGCATTACAGGATTGAGAATATTGACCGCTGTTGCGTTCAGTCCAGCCCGATGAAGCCGTCCGATGTAGCGGATTCAGCAACTGCCGCGGCCCGCAAGGGCGATTACGCCTACTACCTCTGGCAGTATCCCAATTTCATGATCAATTGGTATGAAGGGTATATGGATACGAATCTGGTCCAGCCCCTCGCGATCGACCGGTGCTTGGTTGTCTTCGATTTTTACTTTGCCGATATCAGCGAGGCCAACCAGGACTACATACGGCAGAGCATCGAAATTTCGGACAGGGTCCAGGGGGAAGATCTCGGCATCTGCGAATCAGTGCAGAAAGGCCTCAGCTCACGCGCCTACAAAGCTGGACGTTTGTCGGTGCGCCGGGAAGCGGGGGAACATCTCTTTCATCGCTTGCTCGCCTCTGACCTGAAGAATGCAGTGGGAAGCAGCGCCTCGGCAAAGTAAGCAGCTATCGCAAATCCTTCACAATCTCTCGTGCGGCATTCAAGCCGGAAGCCCCGCTTAGTCCTACCCCCGGGTGAGTGCCTGACCCGCACAGATAAAGTTTGCGTATCGGCGTGCGATAGCGTGCCCACCCTAGCAGCGGACGCATGGTGAAGAGCTGGTCCAACGCGAGTTCTCCGTGGAAGATGTGGCCGCCAGCGAATCCGTAGGTCTGTTCCAGATCTTCAGGCGTGATCACCTGACAGCCCAGTACCAATTCGCGAAAGTTGGGGGCATAGCCGGAGATAGTCCTTGTGACCACGGCCCTCAGTTGGTCGCGGCGGTTGCTCCAGTTGCCGTCCTTCAATTGAAAAGGCGCAAACTGCATGTGCACCGACATTACATGCTGCCCGGCAGGAGCCAGGGAGGAGTCGCTGATGGTGGGAATCGAGATATCGAGGTAGGGCTCTTGCGAAATCTCGCCGTACTTGGAATGATCAAAGGCCCGCTCGAGATAATCAATCTCCGGCCCGATGTGAATGCGACCCGAGAGCGCTGAGCGATCCAGTTTCCCGTTGAACCCCGTAAACCTTGGCAAATCGGACAGGGCAAAATTGAGCTTCGCCACCGTCCCCGTGCACCTGTAGTGCCTCGTCTTCTCGACAAAGCTCGGGTCCAAATGCAGGGTATCGACTAAATGCAGCAGCGTATGTTTGGGATCGGCATTAGATACCACAATGCTAGCGGCGAGTTCGTTCCCGTCAGATAGAACAACTCCCTTGGCCTCGCCGTCTTTGACCAGGATTCGGCTTACCTCGTGACTAGTGCGAACTTCCACGCCAGCCTCGCGGGCAGCCTTCGACATCGCCTCCGTGAGAGCGCCCATGCCGCCTGCGGGGAACGAAGCAGGACCGGCGAGATTGGCGTCCGTGGCCGCCCACATCAGGAGAACAGCTCCCGTGCCGGCCGACCAAGGACCAACCGCGTTCCCGAAGATCCCTCGAGCGGCAACCGTGGCACGCAGCAATTCCGTGTCGAACCATTCGGCGACCAAATCGGCCACCGCCATGGGCGCCCAGCGCAGCAGCCGATAAACATTTTTCTTCCCCAACCTGCGAATGTTCTTCGCCGCCTTAAGCAGTTGCAGCAGATCGCCGGCGGTGGGGGATTCGAGTGCTGGTGGAGTCTGTGTCAGCAATTCCGACAGGACACTCGCGATTCGGGTGACTACTTCCTGAGACTCACCGTACCGGGAGGCGTCCTTGGCGGAGAACTTTGCGATCTCTTCCGCTGACTTCGAAGCCTCCTGATACAGCACCAAGGCCCGCCCATCGGGCGCCAGTGAACAGACGCGAGCTTGCGGCTCGATCATAGTGAACCCGTGCTTTTTCAGTTGCAGGTCACGGGAAATCTTGGGCAGCAGCGGCCCCGTGACGTGGGCGAGAGTGGAACAGCGGAAGCCCGGATGGAACTCCTCGCTGATCGCGCCGCCGCCAACAACCGGGCGACGCTCCAGGATGAGCACCTTGAGGCCGGCTTTGGCGAGGTAATAGGCAGCGACGAGCCCGTTGTGACCGCCGCCAATGATGATGACGTCCCGCGTGTCGGCCATTCCGCTATTTCGCGCCGTTTTTCAACTGATTGAGGATGGTGAGTGCCGCCAGCCTGCCAGGTGCGCCCATCACTCCTCCGCCCGGGTGGGTGGCCGAGCCGCACATATAAAGGTCCCTGATGGGCGTCTTGTACTGTGCCCAGCCAGGCACCGGACGCAGGAAGAAAAGCTGCTCCAATGAGAGTTCGCCTTGAAAGATGTTCCCCTCGGTCAGGCCAAACTCACGCTCCAGGTCCAATGGGGTCAGTACCTGGCGGCCAACGATGATGTTCTTCAAGTTGGGAGCGTGCTCGCTGAGCGTGTCGATCACGTTGTCGCCGAAGGCCTCGCGTTTCTCATCCCACGTGCCGTCCTTAAGCTTGTAGGGAGCGTACTGAACAAAGCACGAGAGCACGTGTTTTCCCGGCGGCGCAACGGAAGGGTCAGTGAGACTTGGGATGACGACATCGATGTAGGGCCGGCGCGAATAGCTGCCGTATTTCGCGTCGTCATAGGCACGCTCCATGTACTCCACGCTGGGCGAGATGGAAATCGCGCCCCGCAGGTGCGGCCCTTCTCCCGGCAGACAGCGGAAATCTGGCAGCGCATCGAGCGCGAGGTTGACCTTCCCCGACGAGCCGCGGAACTTGTAGCGGCGGACCTGCTCCAGGAAATCGTCGGGAAGATACTCGGGCTCGATCATTTTCAGAAACGTCTGGTGCGGATCAATACTCGACGACACCAGATCGCTCAGAATCTCGTCCCCGCTTTGCATGACCACCCCGGTAGCCTTTCCATTCTTCACAAGGATCCTGGCGATCGGGGACTGCGTGCGGATCTCCACGCCGGCCTCGCGCGCGGCGTCGGCGATGGCATTGGAAATGGTGCCTGTGCCGCCGCGGGCAAAACCCCAGGAGCGAAAGGCGCCGTCGATCTCTCCCATGTAGTGGTGGAGCAAAACGTAGGCCGTGCCCGGCGAGCGGACTCCCAGGAATGTGCCGATGATGCCCGAAGCTGACATGGTGGCCTTGAGCACGTCGGTCTCGAACCACTGGTCGAGAAAGTCGGACGCGCTCATGGTCATCAGTTGGACCTGGTTGTATTTGTCATCCTCAGGGAGCCTCTCAAAGCGCCGGCCCAGGAAAAGCATTTTCATCAGGTCGCGTGGACTGAAGCTGGCAGGGTCGGGCGGGGCCATGGCGAGGATGGGCTTGACGAACTTGCACATCTGCAACATCGCCTTGCCGAACTCTTCGTAGGCTTCGGCATCCAGCCTCGAGTGCCGCGCGATCTCCCGGCGAGTCTTGGCGTGGTCATTTACTCGCCACAGATAATCGCCATTTGGCATGGGAGTGAAGGTGCCGTCGAGCGGAAGAATCTCCAGCCCATACTTGGGAAGGTCCAGTTCGCGGATGATTTCCGGCCTCAGCAGGGAGACTACATAAGAGCAGACCGAAAACTTAAACCCGGGGAAGACCTCCTCGGTCACAGCAGCCCCGCCTAACACATGGCGACGCTCGAGCACGACGACCTTTTTCCCCGCCTTAGCGAGGTAGGCGGCGTTGACCAGCCCGTTGTGGCCGCCACCGATGACGATCACGTCGTAGCGTGATTTCGCAGCCCCCGAACCCATGCCTCTCCTGTCTGCGGCGGAATGGAACAGCGTCGGCGAGAAGAACTGCATTTTATCTGGGGATGCAAGGTTTGTCAGCCGGCGCGACGGCAGCAGGGTTGTGGCCAGTCTTCCCTCTACGACACATGATTGCGCGCGTCTTTATCGGCTTCTATAATCCCGCGCGATTATTCGATCAGCGAGGAGGCTTCTTGCCTGTCGGGACAGCTTTCCACGAGAAAACACTGGCGCTTTGCCAAAGCCTCAACTACCGGGAATGGGCAGGCTACTATGCGGTCAGCGCGTATGAGACACACCACGAGCACGAATACAACGCCATCCGCAATGCTGCTGCCCTGATCGACATCACTCCCTTGTACAAGTACCTGGTATCGGGACCTGATGCCACCAAGCTGGTGAACCGCATCATTGCCCGCGATATTCACAAGGTCGCCGTCGGACAGGTGATCTATTGCTGCTGGTGCGATGAGCAGGGCACGGTGGTCGACGATGGCACCATTTCGCGGCTGGCTGAAAACAAATATCGATGGACATCCGCTGATCCGAGCCTCCGCTGGTTTCAGCAGAACGCTGCTGGCATGGACGTGCAGATCCAAGATATATCGGAGCAGGTGGCAGCGCTCGCGCTGCAAGGGCCAACATCGGGCCGGCTCTTGAAGTCTGTTGCGGAAGCCGACATTGCAAACCTCAAGTACTTCCGTGTCACGCCGGGGAAAATAGCGGGCGTGCCGGTGGACATTTCTCGCACTGGATACACGGGCGATCTCGGCTATGAAATCTGGATTCCTTGGGCGAGCGCTCCACGAGTGTGGGACGCGCTGATGACAGCCGGCCGGGAATTCGACATTCACCCCACCGGGATGCTCGCACTGGATGTGGCGCGGATTGAAGCGGGCCTCATTCTCATCGAGGTGGACTACATCAGCAGCAAGAAGGCGTTGATTCCAGCGCAAAGATATTATCCCGACGAGATCGGGCTCGGGCGGATGGTCCACCTGGAGAAGTCCAATTTCATTGGACGGTCGGCCCTACTCGAACAGCAGCGAGTGGGAAGCAAGCGCCGGTTGGTGGGTTTGGAAATCAACTGGACTGAGGCTGAACGAATCTACGAACAACTCGGGCTTCCGCCACAAGTGAGCAGCGTTGCATCGCGGATTGCAGTCCCCGTGTACAAAGGTGGCCGGCAGGTGGGCAAGGCCACGTCTACGACTTGGTCGCCACTCTTGAAGAAGATGATTTCCCTGGCGAGCATCCGGGCGAACTTTTCTGCCGGAGAGACGGTTGAGTTTGAGTTCACGGTCGAAGCCGTCCGGCGGAACATCACCGCAACCGTGGTGGAGCTGCCCTTCTTCAGCCCAAAGCGAAAGACAGCTACTCCGGTTTGACTACACCATGGACGGAGCGAGCTTATTGCAGAAGGACGTTTTGGCTATCTTGAGCGGCTTGCATGACATTTTCCGGCCTGCCGAGGTCACGCCAATAATATTCGTCGGCCCGAAAGGCGAGGATTTTTTCTCCCCGGGCAGCGAGGCGCAGATAGCAGGGGATGATCGGGAAAACGTCTCTCTCGATCAGCATGGCAAGAAGGCGAGGAGAAATAACGTGGATGCCGCAAAAGGCCAGCGCCTTCACCTGCTGTGAAGATCGAACAAGGTCAGTGTTTTGCTCGCGCCCGGATCGCCGGCCACAAAGCTCAAGCTGCTGGTCGAAGAGCAGGTAGCGAGAAGCTTCCCGGTCTTGCACTGCCAGTGTGGCAAGAGCCTGATTGTCAATATGAAATTGCACCATGCGTCGGAGATCAATGGTGCTGATGACGTCGACATTGTGCAAGATGAACGGCTCTCGAAAACCGTTGGAATCCTCGAGGAAGAAATAAGCGGCCTTCTTCAGACCGCCGCCGGTATCGAGCAAGACCTCCTCACGAGAAACGTCAACACGCATGCCGAAGTTATCGTTGGTTTTCAGATACTCAAGAATCATGTCGGCAAAGTGATGCACGTTGATAATCACTTCGCGAATTCCAAAGGCGCGCAAGCGAGAGAGAGTGATCTCCAACAACGTGCGGCCGGCGATTTCCACCAGCGCCTTGGGGCGATGGTCGGTGAGTGGCCGCAAGCGCGTACCCAAGCCGGCGGCCAAAATCATCGCCTTCATTTGCCCGAATTCTCCAACGCAAGATGCCGCACCATTACCTCCACCCCGTTTCTAGCGCGCAAATGGGTCGCCAGTTGCTCCGCCAGATACACCGAGCGATGCTGGCCGCCGGTGCAGCCGAACGACACCATCAAGTCCGTGAAGCCACGACTCTGATAGTTGCTCACGCTGACGTCCACTAGTGCCACGGCGTTAGCGAGATACTGATGCACGCTCTCTTGCTGGCTCAGATATTCGATCACTGATGCGTCTTTTCCGCTGAAATCTTTGAAGCGCTCTTCGCGGCCGGGATTGGGAAGGCTGCGGACATCGAAAACGAACCCGCCACCATGGCTGGTCTCGTCTTTCGGCAGACCTTGGTGAAATGAAAAACTGAAAATCCGCACCGTCATCTTTTCTGCTTCGGAAGGCAGGCCCTGCAATCTCTCCGAGGCCAGCATACTTTTGAACGCCTCCATCAGGGTCGGCACCTCGATGGGTAACTCGACGCTGTGAAGCAGCCAGCGCACATTTTTCAGCGCGTACGGCACGCTCTGCAGAAAAAGGGCTTTGCGCTCAAAAAAGCCGCGAAAGCCATAGGCGCCCAACGCCTGCATGATGCGAACGTAAACGTAGGCGTAGTAGTGCCGCATGAACACTTCGCGCTCCAGCTCCATGAAACCGGCGAGCTCGTCGAGATAATGATCGAGCAATTGCTGACGCAGGTCCGGCGGCAGATCAGCTTTAGCGTCGTACAACAGAGAGGCAACGTCATATTGGAGGGCGCCTTTGCGCCCGCCCTGATAATCGACAAAAAATGGCTGGCCGTCGCGCAACATGACGTTGCGAGATTGGAAATCCCGATAGAGAAAGTAATCGCGGCCGGCGTTCAACAAGAACGTCGTCAAGCGGTCGAAGTCGTCTTCCAGGGCCTGTTCGTTGAAGGGAATGCCCGCGAGGCGGAGGAAATAGTATTTGAAATAATTCAGGTCCCAAGCGATGGACTGACGATCGAAGCTGGCGCGGGGATAGCACACTTGGTAGTTCAAATCGCGGCCGGCCTCGATCTGAAAGCGTGGCAACACGGCCACAACTTTGCGATATGCTGCGATCACTTGGGGATCAATGTTCCCGCCGGTTCGATTCTTCGAGAGAAACTCAAACAGCGTGGTGTCCCCCAGGTCTTCCTCGAGATAAGCGCCGTGGCTCAAATCTTCCGCATAAATTTCCGGCACCGGCAGGCCGTGCCGGCGAAAATGCCTGGAAAATTCGAGGAAAGCGACGTTCTCTTCGCGCACGTCGTACAGAATGCCGATCGCGCTGAATTGGTCGTTAGCCAGCCGGAGGATATTACGCCCCGATCCCCCGAGCTGGGCGTGAAGCGGCTGTACCCGCGCCACCGGTGAGTGGAAATGCTGCTCAAAAAGCTTGGTGAGAAGGTCCGTGAATAGGGCTTCCGGCGATTCGGTTTTGACGATCACCTAAAAGTCTCTGTTGTCGAACATCGCAGATTCTCGCTGAAGAGAATTGGACGGTGGGTTCAGCGGAATCTCCTTGACCGGATGTTTAAGTGCGCGTCGTGAAAATTTCACGTCAACGCTGCCCTTGTTGTGGTCAGCCAACACAAAGATAACATCGAACGCACGATCCCAAAACGGTAAGGTTATGAAATGTGGAGGACTCTGGCCGACCTTCCCCAAAGCACGGAGGGACGCAGAAATAGCCTTTCTCACGCGCGTTTCAGGCGAAGCAGGCGTCGCGCGGCGTCGTCCAATGTGGCTGCGGTCTTGCAGAAAGCAAACCGGACCTGCTGTGCACCGTCAGCGGGGAGGCTGTAGAAGCTGGAGCCGGGCACGGCGGCGACCCCGATCTCGCTTACCAGATATTTTGCAAAAGCAACATCATCTGAAAAGCCAAACGCGCGGATGTCGGTCATGATGTAGTAGGCGCCGCGCGGGACGAATGCCTGGAAGCCGGCTTGACGCAGCGCCGGCAGCAGGCGGTCGCGGCGGGCGCGATAATCCTCGGCCAGGTGCCGGTAATAGCTTTCCGGCAGGCTGAGGGCCACGCTCCCTGCTTCCTGCAACGGTGCAGGAGCGCCTACTGTAAGGAAATCGTGCACTTTCCTGATCGCGCCGGTGAGCGCCGGCGCGGCAACCGCCCAGCCGATGCGCCAGCCGGTCACACTGTAGCTTTTCGACATCCCGTTGATGGTGATGGTTCGGTCCCTCATTCCTTCCAGCGTAGCGATGGAGATGTGCTGGGCACCGTCGTACAGGATGTGCTCGTAGATCTCATCGGTGATCGCGAGCGCGTCGAATTCCAGGCATAGGTCGCGGATGCTAGCCAGCTCTTCCCGAGTGAATACCTTCCCCGTGGGATTGTTGGGCGTGTTCAGGATGATGGCTTTGGTTTGCGGGCCGAAGGCAGCGCGCAGTTGGGGCTCGTCGAAGCTCCACTGGCCATTGGGGTCGGCGGGCGGGTGCAGCTTAACGAATTTGGGCTGCGCGCCGGAAAGGATCGCGTCCGGTCCGTAGTTCTCGTAGAAGGGCTCGAACACCACGATCTCGTCTCCCGGATTGGTCACGGCCAGCAGTGAGCTGATCATGGCCTCGGTCGAACCGCAGCACACCGTGATCTCCGTCTCCGGATCCACGTCCAGGCCTTGCCAAAGCTTCATCTGTCTGGCGATGGCCTGGCGCAGGCTCGCGGCGCCCCAGGTGATGGCATACTGGTTGATATCGGCGGCGATGGCCTCCTGCGCTGCCTGCTTGACCGCGGCGGGAGCGGGAAAATCGGGAAAGCCTTGGGCCAGATTGACGGCGCCGTAGAGTCGCGCCTGCCGGGTCATGTCGCGGATCACTGACTCAGTAAAGCGCTGCGCCTTGTCACTGATTAGACGCTTCGCCGCCCGTGGCACAGATGGCGACTGGCTGGTCTTCTTGCCCGACTTTTGCGCGGCTGCCTTCTGGCTCATATCTCCTCTACGACCCCCCGCAACGCCCTAGATGAGACTAGGGGAGCAGGTCGTCGAATGTGCAGATAGTCGCGTGCGGTGCGCCGGCGGGTTGAGGTCGATTGCCGGGACGTAGGCACAACATCGTTCTCATGCCAGCCGACTGTGCCGCGTCAAGTTCTTCTTTGACGTCGGAGAGAAAAACGATGGTGGACGATTCCAAGCCGATGGCACTCGCGATCCTGCGGTAACTCTCCGGATCTCGTTTGGGACCCGTGGTTGTATCGAAGTAGTGGCGGATGTATCCGGTAAGATCGCCAGCAATGGTGTGAGCGAACAGCTGCTTTTGCGCAAGGACGCTCCCCGAAGAAAAAATGGAAATCACTTTCGATTGCCGAGACCAGCGTTGCAGTGCTTTCGGGACGTCGGGAAACACATGGGCCTTCAGCGTGCCAGCCCCGTAGCCCTCCTCCCAAATCTTTCCCTGTAGCGACTTGAGCGGGGTGGCTTTGCTATCGCGATCCATGAGCCAGTTCAGGTAATCCAGAGTGGAGGCGAGTTCTGCCTCGGGTGAATCCAGCTTCAGAGGTGGCGGCTGCAAGCCTTGGCTTTGGTCTAGGGCGTGTTGCTCGCGTAGCCCTCGGATATCGGTTTGAACTTCGGCGGAGATCCAGTGCTGTCTCAAAAAATTCAAAGCGTTCTGACGCGCGTAGGGAAACAAGGTCTCATAAACGAAGTCCACGTGTGTCGTCGTGCCCTCGACATCGAGCAGGATGCCTCTGATCGATTCTCCAGCGAGCCACATCAAGGACTTGCTGGAGCCGGACGTGCCGCAACATAAGCGGGACCAAAACAGACCGGCTCATAGCGGCGGTCGACACCACTGTCGGTGTAATGCGGTGTCCATCCCGCCGTATCCTGGAAAAGGCGGATGGCCCGGATCCTTCGCTCAGCACACAAATCAAACCAGTGCCAAGTGCCACGCGGGACGCGAATCAGATCTCCGGCTTCCACCTCGATGGCCAACACCGCTCCGTTCCGCGGCCGCAGGTGGAACAGTCCTCGCCCCTGAACAATGAAGCGGACTTCGTCCTCGTCGTGCCAATGCTCCCGGTTGAATTTCGCCAGCATGGCATCGAGTCCTTGGGTCTCGGGACTGACGTCGATCACGTCGGCAGTCACGTAACCTCCGCCCGACTTCAACTTCTCGATCTCTTCCCCGTAGGCGCTCAGAATTTCTTCCGCAGGAGCGTCGGGTGGCACGTCGTGCCTGGGACTCCAGCGCTCGTAATCGATGCCTATAGCACCAAGCTCCTGGGTGATGGCGACAGGATCGGTGAGCGTCC
>DASYTX010000355.1:0-11858 GCA_036001865.1 Terriglobales bacterium | reverse complement strand
GGTACGGCAGGGACTTCATGGACGCCAACCGCTTCGACATGGGCGGCGGCGATCTCGCGGACGTCATCGCAGCCGCCGAGTGGATCAAGAAAACCGGCTACGTCGATCGCGAGAAACTTGTCCTGATGGGAGTCAGTTATGGCGGCTATATGACCATGATGGGGGTCACCAAGGCACCGAACTTTTGGGCTGCCGGTGTTCCCATCGTGCCCTTCGTGAACTGGTTTACCGAAGTAGAAAACGAAGACCCGCTGCTGCGCGAGTACGATCTGTCCACCATGGGCGATCCTGTCAAGAACAAGGACCTCTGGACCGACCGCTCACCTATCTTCTTCGTAGACCGCATCCAGGCCCCTTTGCTGCTGTTGGCCGGGGGCAACGACCCCCGCTGCCCCAAGTCGGAAACCGTACAGGTCGTGGAGGCTGTGCGCAAACGCGGCGGCGTGGTCGAGTACAAGATCTACGAGAACGAAGGCCACGGTTTCTCGCGCGTGGAGAACCAGATCGACGCCTACAACCGCGTCGCCCAGTTCCTGAAGAAGCACGTCCCGCCCGCCGACTGCGGCTGCTCCGTGGGCTCGCAATGACGAGTGTGTCATCCTGAGCGAAGCGAAGGATCTATGCGTTCCGCCCACGGCTGAAAGGGACCGTCGCCAGGGCCACCTGCAGCGGGCACGCCGGATCGCTACTTCCGCTTCTCCGCAAAAAAACTCTGCAACACCTCCGCGCACCGCCCGGCGAGCACGCCGGACTGTACCTCCACCCGGTGATTCAGGCTGGGATGGTTCAACACCTGCATCGCCGACCTCACCGCCCCGGCCTTGGGATCATCGGCGCCATAGACCAACCGCTTCAGCCGGGCCTGTACCACCGCCCCGGCGCACATGGCACACGGCTCGATGGTGACGTACATCTCGCACTCCACCAGCCGATGGTTTCCGATCGCCGTCGCCGCCTGCCGCAGGGCCACAATCTCGGCGTGCGCCGTGGGATCGTTATCCACCAGGTTACGATTTCCGCCGCTCCCCACCGGCTTGCCACCGCACACCACGACTGCTCCCACGGGCACTTCTCCGGCTGCCTGGGCCCGCTGCGCCTCGCGCAGCGCTTCCTCCATCCACCATTCGTCGCTCCCTGTCATTCTCGTCGCCGAACCAGAGTTGCTGCTGCCCTTCTGACCGGCAACCCTTTCTCCCAAGGGGCGGCAAACCCCCCGTTCATTATTGATTTCTAAACATGGGAACCGCGGGACCTCGCTTCCCTGCAGGTGAGGAACCAAGGGAACCATACGCCCCACCAAACAAAGGAGCAAACCATGAGGAAATTGATTGTGACGACAGCGGTTCTGCTGCTGGCGTTGGGCATTGCGGTAGCGCAGCAGCCGGCCGCTACGGATACATCGTCGCAAACAGCCCAGCAGAAGAGCATTCGCGGTTGCCTCGGCGGCTCAGAAGGCAGCTTTACCCTGCTCGACGAGTCCGGCATCACTTACAAGTTGCAAGGCCTGGCCGATGACAAGTTGAAGGAACACGTCGGCCACACCGTTGAAATCAGCGGCTCGGTCAGCTCCGGTGCTGCCTCCAGCACTACCGGCGCTGGCGCAGAGCAGACCTTGATGGTCTCTGACATCCGCATGATCTCCGAGAAGTGCGATGTCAAAACCACCGAGCCCAGCGGCGCTGCCGCCGGAGCGCAGCCGCCCGCTAGCAGCGCCGACATGAGCGCCTCCGCTCAGGGCTCCACCACCACCCAGTCCCAGCCTGGTACCACCAGCGACATGAGTCAGCAGCAGGCGGGCAGCCAGCCGGTTTCACCCGACACCACGGCTCAGCAGCCTGCAACCGAGCCGGCGGTTCCGCCGGCCCAGGAACAGCAACCCTCGGTTGCCCAGGAGCAGCAACCTGCTCAATCGGAAGCCCCTCCGGCTGCCGCTGCAGAATCTGGCCAACAGGAAACCGAGACCGCCGCGGGCCAACTGCCGCAGACCGCTTCCCCACTGCCGTTGCTCGCAGTTCTTGGCTTGGGATCGCTGGCCGCTGGCCTGGTATCGCGCAGGAAGAAGTAGTCTCACAACCCAACATCACAACCAGGCTGCCCGCTTCACCGAATCGGGCAGCCTTTTCCTTTGAGCTGGGGTTGTATCAGGGCACGCCTTCAGGCGTGCCGGTTCGCGCGCCGAAGAAGTGTCCGGCTCTAGCCGCTGAGCAGGGCCGCGAAGCCCTGCCGCTTCACCTGCAGCGCGCGCAGGGAGTACACTAAGAACAGATGCACGCCGCAAAACAATTCCTGCGCAAGGTCCTGCTCGTCGACCTTCTCAAGGGTTTGAGCCTGACCTTCCGCTACCAGCACCCGAAGGAGATCTACACCGAGCAGTACCCGCTCCAGCGGCCGCAGGTTGCCGAGCGCTATCGCGGCGCGCCTCGCCTGAACGTCAATCCTGACACCAACGAAACTCTCTGCATCGCCTGCGACCTCTGCGCCCTCGCCTGCCCGGAGCACCTCATCGTGGTCTCCAGCGAGCGAAATCCCAACACCCGCCGCAAGGAACTGACCACCTTCACCTACGATCTCAGCCGCTGCATGTTCTGCGGGCTTTGCGAAGACGCCTGCCCCACTGACGCCCTCGAGCTCACCCAAGATTTCGAGCTGGCCAACTACACGCGCGAAGGCGCCATTTGGGACCGCCAGACCCTCGAACAGGGCCCCAAGCCCACCGTCTACCGTAAATAGCCTTTGTTTGACTGGCCACTGACCACTATCCACTGCTTCTAGGCTGCTGCTGTGTCATGCAATGCAGCGTCCCCAATCCCCACACCAGGTCGCCACAATAGATCCCCAACACCTGCCGATCGGGAAAGAGTTCGGCCAGGATATTGAGCGCCCGGCGATCATTTGCGTCGTTAAACGTGGGCGCCAGCACCAGCCGGTTGGCGATGTAGAAGTTCGCATAGCTGGCCGGGAGGCGCTGCCCGCGGAAGGTCACCGGGGCAGGCATAGGCAACTCGACTACACGCAACTGCCTGCCATCCTGGTCCTTCATCTTGCGCAGCCGTCGCAGGTTGTCCTGCAAAGGCAGGTAGTTGACGTCCGTGGGATCGTATTCCACTGCCGCAACCGCTGTGTTCGGCGTCACGAAGCGCGCAATGTCGTCCACGTGGCCGTGGGTGTCATCACCCGAAATGCCACCGCCCAGCCACAACACCTTCTTGATTCCCAGGTAGTCTGCGAACACCTGCTCCAGAATCTCACGCGCGACCGCTGGATTGCGCTGTTGCTCGCGACCGAGCAGGCACTCTTCTGTAGTCAGCAGCGTGCCCCGCCCGTTGACGTCGATACTGCCGCCCTCCAGCACCACCCGCTTCGGCTTCCCCTTGATTTCCATCCCCGAACGATATTCAGGAACGCCCAGCCGCCGCGCTATCTTGGGCGCTATGCTGGCGTCGTTCTGCCAATCCTTGTACTTGGCCCAGGCATTGAACTGCCAACAGGTCGCCGCTACCGGCGGAACACCAGCCCCACTGCTGGTGACGAAGATCGGGCCGTAGTCGCGCGTCCAACTGCGGTTCGTCGGCCACAGGTGGAACCGAGTTCCATCGCTCGGCACGCCGGCCTGGCACAGGATTGCGCGTGCCTGATCGCGCGCCTCGGCGTCGTTGACCAGCACTTCCACCCGTTCTACCTTCACCAGGTGGCGCACAATCTCCGCGTATACCCATGGGATGGCGGAAAACTTTCCCGGCCAATCGCTGCGGTTGTGCGGCCAGGCGATCCACGTGGCCTCATGCGGCTCCCACTCCGCCGGCATGCGGTATCCGAGCGCCGCCGGCTTGGTGCCGGGCCTGTCGCCGGGCGAAGCCACTGGCTTAGTCAAGGAAGCGGTGGGTGATGGGGGCATAACTGTCTACGCGGCGGTCGCGCAGGAAAGGCCAGTTCCGCCGTACATCTTCCAGGTGGTGTAAATCAACTTCCCCGAGCAGAATCTCTTCCTTGTCGGGCGCGCCTTCCACAATCACCACGCCAAACGGATCGCACAGGAACGACCCACCCCAGAACTCGAGGCCTGGCCCAGGAGCGGCATTTCCGCTGACGTTGCCGTTCTCGTGCCCCACCCGGTTTACGACCGCGACATAAACGCCGTTGGCAATGGCGTGTGCCCGCTGGATAGTTCGCCAGGCGTCGTGCTGCGCCGCCCCGTACTCCTCCTTCTCTGACGGGTGCCAGCCGATGGCCGTCGGGTAAAACAGCACGTGTGCGCCCTGCAGCGCCGTCAGCCGCGCGCCCTCCGGATACCATTGGTCCCAGCACACCAGCGTGCCTACCTTGCCGAACTGCGTGTCGAAGGCGCGGAACCCCAGGTCGCCGGGTGTGAAGTAAAACTTCTCGTAGTAGAGGGGGTCCTCGGGGATATGCATCTTGCGATAGACGCCGCGCAGCGTCCCGTCGGCATCCAGCACGGCTGCCGTATTGTGATAAATCCCCGCCGCACGCCGCTCGAACACCGACGCGATGACCACTGCCTTATGCTGCCGCGCCACCTCGGCCAGCGCCGTCGTCGTCGGCCCGGGAACGGGCTCGGCCAGGTCAAACAACGCCGCGTCTTCGCGCTGGCAGAAGTATTGCGTGCGGAACAGCTCCGGCAGGCAGATCACCTGCGCGCCCTGCTTTGCCGCTTGGGCAATCTTTTCCTTGGCGCGCCGGAGGTTCTCCTCCGGATCCGGCGTACACGCCATCTGAATCAGTCCGACCGTGAATCTCTCCGCCGACATGTCTTCCGCATATTAAAGGATTTCTACATCCCCGTCGTCTCGCCGACCGTTGCGCCGACGAGACTCCCGCTCAGCTTCTCACTTGCCACTTTTCACTTTCCACTCTTCTCCCGGCTCAGGCTTATCACTTTGCACTTTTCACTTTCCACTCTTCTCCCGGGGTGGACCGCCCTCGAAGGCCGTACTGCTCATGTAGAATCCATCTAGAATCTGTAATCCCATGCGGTGAGATGGCCGAGGGGTTGAAGGCGCCGGTCTCGAAAACCGGTATACCCGTAAGGGTATCGAGGGTTCGAATCCCTCTCTCACCGCCATATCTGGCTCCCGGCACCTACCCCGACACTTTGCCCAATCCCGTCGAAGCCTGCATTATCTGAGGAACATGAACCTCAACTATGTGCGCAAACTCTTTGCCTATGACGACTGGGCCAACCGCGAAGTGCTGAATTCGCTCAAGGCTGCAGGCAAGCCGCCTGCCCGCTCCCTCAAGCTCATGGGACACATCATCGGTGTGGAGTGGCTGTGGTACAGCCGCTTGCTGCTGCGCAAGGAAAAGGTGATGGCAGTGTGGCCGGAGATGTCGCTGGAAGTGTCCGAAAAACAACTTGCGCTGCTGGCCAACACCTGGCGCGACTACCTCGCCAGCCTCGCCCCGGAAAAGCTCGCCGAGTCCGTGGACTACGTCAACTCCAAAGGCGAGTCATGGAAAAACACGGTGGGCGACATCCTCATGCACGTCGTCATTCATTCCGGTTACCACCGCGGCCAGATCGCCGCCGACCTGCGTGCCAATGGCCACGAGCCCGCTTATTCAGATTTCATTGAGGGAGTGCGTAAGGCTAGTTTCTAAACAGTGGCAGACCTTCACCTCACCATTTCCGTCGTCATCCTGAGCGACGCGGAGCGGAGCGAAGGATCTATGCACCCCGTTCGGTTCTCATCCGACGGCCGCCCCGAAACCTTCGCACAACCCGGAATCCGAACCTACACCACAAAATACTTCGCCCCGGGATGGTGCACCACAATGGCCGATGTCGACTGCTCCGGCTCCAGCAGGAACGTGCTGGTCAGGTGCACTCCAATTGTTTCCTCCGGCTTGAGCAGCGCGAACAGCTTCGTCTGATCTTCCAGATTGGGACACGCCGGATATCCGAAGGAATAGCGAGACCCGCGATACTTCTGGTGAAAGAGGTCACTAATACGCGGCGCGTCCTCGCCCGCGATCCCCAACTCCTGCCGCATGCGCTTGTGCAGCAGCTCCGCCAGGGCCTCGGCGGTCTCCACGCTCAGCCCGTGCAGGTAGAGATATTTCGTGTACTCGCCGGACTCAAACAGCTTCTTCGTTTCCTCTGACGCGCGCTCCCCGATAGTCACCACCGACATTCCGATCACGTCCATCTGCCCGGAGCCGCGCGACGCAAAAAAGTCGGCAATCGACAGCCTCCGCCCCTCCCTCTGTCGCGGAAAAGTGAAGCGCTGAATCTCGCGAGCGCCATCCGTGTCGTAGATGATCACGTCGTTGCCTTCGCCGTGACACCGGAACCAGCCATACACCGCCTGCGGCTCAAACCAACCCCGGGCGATCACTTCCTGCTCAAGCTCGCACAGGATGGGACGATACTTTTCTTCCACCAGCCGTGCGTAATCCTGCTGCGATGCTGTCTTGAGCTGCCACTGGTTTTTGAAGAGCGCCGTCTGGTTGATGTACTCGAAGACCTCGCCCAGGTCGAACTCGCGGGTCACGCGCACGCCATAGAACGACGGGCGTGGGATGTCGGCCAACGCCTCGACCGCCGGCGAGCGCTCCATCACGGTCACCGTTTCCCCGCCCGCAGCGGCAGCCCGCGCCACTGCCGCCTTCACCGCTCGACCCTCCGCCAGCCGTGCCTGGCGTCCGCCATCCACCGAAGTCAGGTCCTTCATGATGTTCAGCCCGGCAAAGGCGTCCTCTCCGTAGAACACTCCCGAGGCATACTCCCGCCGCAGGTCGTCCTCGACATACTTGCGTGTCAGCGCCGCTCCCCCGCAGATCACGGGGAATTGCAGCTCCTGCCGCTGCAAGTCCTGGATCACATACTTCATCTCCACCGTGGACTTCACCAGCAACCCACTCAGCCCGATGGCGTCGGCCTTATGCTCTTGCGCCGCCTTGATGATCGAGTCCGCCGGCTGCTTGATGCCCAGATTTACCACCTTGTAGCCATTGTTCGAGAGGATGATGTCCACCAGGTTCTTGCCGATATCGTGCACGTCGCCCTTGACCGTGGCCAGCACCATCGTGCCCTTTTGCGTGCCCGCAACCTTTTCCATTTTGGGCTCGAGATACCCCACCGCCTGCTTCATCACTGACGCCGAGTCCAGCACCGACGGCAACTGCATCTTGCGCGCGCCGAACAGCTCGCCCACCGTGCGCATCCCGTCCAGCAGGACGTTATTTATCAGGTCAAGCGGCGAATACTTTTCGAGCGCCGCCTCCAGCACCTGCTCCAGCGTCTGGCGGCCGGCGCCCGCCCCCACCGCCTTCTCGCCATTGATGATGCAGAATTTGAGTTTGTCCTCGACCGGGAGCTGCTCGACCTCAGCCGCGGGCGTCTCCACCTTCCTCTCCATCCCGGCGAAGTGTCCCATGTAGATCTGCAGCGGGTCGCCAGCCGAAGTGTCGAAGTAGATGAGCTTGCGTGCGAGTTCAACTTCCGCTTCAGGGATCTTGTACAACGGATAGATCTTGCCGTAGTTAACGATCGCGATGTCCAGCCCATGATTCACCGCCTCGTGCATAAAAACTGAATTCAGCACGCGCCGGGGATACACAGCCAAGCCGAAGGAGATATTGCTCACCCCGAGGATGGTCCTCGATTCCGGCAGTTCTTCCTTGATCCGCTTCACTGCATTCAGGGTCTCGATGCCGGCGGTGCGGTACTCCTGCTGGCCAGTCGAAATCGGCAGCGTCAACACATCAAAGACCAGGTCAGATGGACGAATCCCGTACTTCTCCGTCGCCAACAGGTAGATGCGCTTGGCGATCGCGACCTTTTTATCGGCAGAGAGCGCCATGCCCTCTTCATCGATGGTCAGCGCGACCACCGCCGTCCCATAGCGCTTGGCCATGGGCAGCACCTTCGACGTCCGCTTCTCCCCGTCCTCCAGATTGATGGAGTTGATGATGGCCTTGCCGGGAATGCGCTTCAGTGCCTCTTCCAGAACGTCCGCCTCCGTCGTGTCCACCAGAATCGGCGCGGGCACGCGCGTAGCGATCTTCTCCAGCACCGCGCTCATGTAACCCTTCTCGTCCTCACCCACGATGGCGCAGCAGAGGTCGAGCAGGTGCGAGCCGTCGGCCACTAGCTTCTTGGCGAGCGCCAGGATGTCGTCGTAGTTCCCCGCCCTCACCAGCTCACGGAAGTGCGCCTTCTGCGTAGTCGTGTTCATTTCTTCCGCGACGATCAGCGGCTTGGGATCAAGGTCGAGCGGGACTGACGTGTAGGCGCTCGAAGCAGCGGCCACCGGCTTGACCTCACGCCGCGCAGGCTCGAGGTTGGCGCAGGTCTCGACCACCGCCTTCAGGTGCTCGGGCGTCGTCCCACAGCAGCCGCCCACGATGCGCACGCCATACTCGGTGATGAAGCGCTTGTGATACTGCGCCAGCTCCTGCGGCTGGAGCTGGTACACCGCCCGGCCGCCGACGTTCTGCGGTAAGCCGGCATTGGGCAAAACGGAGACGATCTTGGGCGAGTTAGCGCCCAGGTAGCGGACGGCGTCGTTCATCTCGCGCGGCCCAGTGGCGCAGTTCATGCCGATGATGTCCACGTCGTAGGGCTCAAGCGCGGTCAGCGCCGCACCGATCTCGGTGCCCAGCAGCATGGTGCCGGTGGCCTCCATCGTCACCTGCACCGCCACCGGCAGCCGCTTGCGCGCCCTCTGCATGGCATCGAAGACGCCAGCCAGCGCCGCCTTGGCCTGCAAGAGGTCCTGACAAGTCTCAACCAGCAGGACGTCCACGCCACCCTCGATCAGCGCCAGCGCCTGCTCCTCGTACGCCGCCGCCATATCGTCGAAGCCGATGTGTCCGAGTGATGGCAGCTTGGTGGTCGGCCCCATAGAACCAGCCACGAAGCGCGGCTTGCCGTTCGACGAAAAATCCGCGGCCGCTTCCCGGGCCAGCCGTGCCGCGGCACGGTTGATTTCGCCGACCTTGTCTTGCAAGTCGTACTCGCCCAGCACAATGCGCGTGGCGCCGAAAGTGTTGGTCTCGACCACATCGCAACCGACAGCGAAGAAGCTGACGTGAATGTCACGGATGATGTCCGGGCGACTGAGCACTAGAATCTCGTTGCAGCCTTCCTTGTCCCAAAAATCATCGAGCGTGGGCTGGCGCACCTGGATGTTGGTGCCCATGGCGCCGTCGTAGATCACGACGCGTTCGTTGACGGCTTGGAGAAAGGCGGACATCGTAGTTAGTCGTCGGTCGTCGGCCCTCGGTCGTCGGCCATTTGGCCCTGACCATGCGCGAAACACGCCGGATTCGTGCTGGGGCACGGCTACAGAAGTATCCCTGCGCCTCAGGGCTAAACTCAATATTACTTGTTCGGAGCCAAGAAAATCGGGGTGAGTGGCAGCTAGAGGCTGCTTTCCTGGCCCCTGCTTCCCCCAGCCGAGGGCGGCTGGGCTACACGCCTGCCCCTGCTACCTGCCTACCCCGCCATCCTTGTGTTCGCGCTCAAGCTGCTCCAGCACGCTGACGCTGAACATGGCGCCCTCGCCCTGCCGCGCCGGCATGGGCGCCAGCATGTCCTCTTTGCGGTACACGAGATTGGTGGCGTTCAGGGTGGCATTCTCAAAGCCATGTCCGTGGGTGATAGCGTCGGTGGGACACGCTTCGACGCAATAGCCGCAGAAGATGCAGCGGTTGTAGTCGATGTTATAGACCTTGGCGTAGCGCTCAGCACCCGACACACGGTGCTCGGCCGTGTTGTCCGCCGCTTCGATGTAAATGCAGTTCGAAGGACACGCCGCCGCGCACAGGAAGCAGGCCACGCACTTCTCCAGGCCGTTCTCGTCACGCTGCAAGACGTGCGTGCCGCGGTAGCGCTCTTCGAATTTCGCACCGCGCAGCAGCCCCGGCCCGTCGGGATAGTTCTCGACCACGGTCGGCGAGAACATCTCGCGCAGGGTGACGCTCATCCCCTTGGCCACAGCGGCGAGTGCGCGAAACATGTTCATGAAACTTCAGTATAAATGCCGGAACGCAGGGGATTCAGATTCGGTAATTGAGAAATCGGGTGATCTGCTAATTGCATGATCTTTCTCAATTATCCAATTACTCAATCACTCGATTCGGCGACGTTGCGCGGCGAGCGCCTCGTCCTCCGCATCGTAATCGAATTGCCGCGGATCCACCTGCTCGGGTGAATGCGCGCGTTCCCATTCGATCGTGCAGCGGATCGCCTCCTCGAGGGCCACCGGTTCCCGATAGTCCAGCTCGCGACGGATGCGCTGGCTCGACGCCGTCCAGTGCTGCGCGGCATTGCCCGGCGGCAGCAGATGCTGGGGCGCATGCTCGCGCTCCAGGACCACGAACTCGCCCTTCCATCCGGCAGTGGCCGCGACCTTCCTCGCCCAATCGAGCTCGGAGAAAGCCGGCTCTTCGTCCACGTTGTAGATACGTCCCGTGGCGCGCCCGTCGGTCGCCGCCAGAGCAATAGCGTGGGCCACATTCTCCACGTATCCGCGCGGTCCGCGCCATTCCGCCATCTCCCGCGAGAAGAGGATCCTGGTGCGCCCATCCTCAATGCGCTTGAGGATGGGAAAGAAGCGATGCAGGGGATCGCCGGGTCCGTAGACCATCGGCAATCGCAGCACTGTACCAGGAAGCTGCGGATTGGACATCACGGCGCGCTCGACTGGGACTTTGTCGTAGGCCTCATCCACCCAGGAGAAGACGCTCCTCAGCGTCTTCAGCGCCTGCGGCGAATACACCGGGCGCGTGCGCAGCGCCGAATCTTCGGTCAGCGGCACGGGCTCGAGCGCCCCGGGCTCGCTGCCGTGCAGCACTCCCGCAGCGCGGTACACATCCATGCTGCTGACCGCCGCCACCCGGCACGCGACGCCGCAGAAGACCTGCATCAGTGCCTCCGCCTGCCGGCCTGAGCTGAGGACCATGTCAACGACGATCTCGGGCGGGAAGTGCCGTGCAGCGGTTTCGAGATCGGCGCGATTGTTGCGGTCACCGTAGATCTTTTCGATGCCGTGCGGGAACTCAGTCTCGGTGGACCCGCGATGGAATACAGCGACCTCGTGTCCGGCGGCCGCGAGTTGGCGAACAAGCGGCAGGCCAATAAATTCCGCACCGCCAATGACGAGAATCTTCATTGGCCATGTCCCTCGGTTACAGCCGAAATAGAGGTTCCCAACCCAATGACCCGATGACCTCGGCTTTCGCCTACTGGTCCTCACGATCTTATCCGGACAAGAACCGGAGGGTGCAGTCACTCGCGCCTTGTCAAGCCCCCAGGATCGGGGGTTTTCTCGCAACTGCCACATTTCGCAGCAGAAATAAAGTTGCGGGACCTTTCCGCTTTACCCCCTCGGATATGCTATAATATAACTAAGAGATTAAACAGGCGCAGCTTCCATAGCTGCGCCTTTCTTCTTTAACCCTGTGCCGAGCCGCCCTCGCCTGCCCCGCGCCAGAGCGGGTGCCCGAGGTCCGTCCCGCGATCCCAAGCGTCAGGGAGAACTGGCTGAGCTTACGTTCTTGCACAAAGCGGCAAGCCTGGGATTCATGGTCAGTCGGCCATACAGCGAGCATTCGAAGTACGATTTCATCTTGGATGCGGAGGGGAACTTGTGGAGGGTACAGGTGAAATCGAGCACGACATTCAGGGGCGGCAAGTACGTCGTGTCGCTCTGCCGCGACGGATATACCCCAGCCCAGATCGATGTGCTGGCAGTGCTGATCGTGCCGACGGACACCTGGTACATCATTCCTGCTGAGGAAGTCAGCAGGCTGGAGCAGATTCGGGTTATGGGGAAGCGAACACGGGGGCGTGGTGGACTGGAGCGGTTCTTTGAGCGCTGGCGCCTACTGGGAGA
>DASYTX010000354.1:0-4020 GCA_036001865.1 Terriglobales bacterium | reverse complement strand
GATGATGGCGTCAATCTCCTCGCGCGTGAGTGTGGGCTGCGAGACCAGGTTGCCTTGCTTATCCAGCCACGAGCGGTGGGTCATGTACACCTTGATCCAGTCAGCGCCGTTGTCCATCTGCTCGCGGGCCGCCTTGCGCGCCTCGACCGGCCCGTCGATGATCTGCACGCCTTTGGGGACTTTGATCTCCGGGTCGTAGCCGTGCAGCGGGTAGCCGCCGGTAATGGAGATGGCGCGCGTGACCACCAGCATCCGTGGGCCTGGGACATAGCCTTTCTCGATCGCCTGCTTCACGCCCACGTCGCCGTAACCCGCGCCTTCGGTCTCGAGGTCCCGGATGGTGGTGAAGCCCTGCTCCAGCGCCCGCCGCGCCGCCGCCACTGCACGCGCCGTGCGCAGCGCCATGCCATGCTTGAGAAGTTGCGTGTCGTAGTCATCGGGGTAGTAGCCCTGGAGGTAGATGTGGGTATGCGTGTCAATGAGGCCGGGGAGAACAGTGGCGCGGGAGAGATCGATCACCTTGACGTTGGGCCCGCTGGGGATAGCGCGGCCCGCGCCTTCAAACAACAGCTCGGCAATGCGGTTGCCGCGAACAACGATCACCTGGTTGGCGCGCACTTCCCCGGAAGCGGGATCCAGTAACCGCCCGGCGCGGATGACGGTGACTGGTTCAGCGGGAGGTTTTTCCTGGGCATGGGCAGCGACGGTAATGAGGCACAACAGCACCAGCCAGCGAAGCTGCATCCCAATCGAACCGCAGCGGACGGCGCGGAGTTTAATGTGGGTGTACCGGGTCATATTTGGGCGTATCGGCATTGCGTAAGTCTTTTAACATGAGCAGCAAGTGAATGTTAGGGGCACCCGGTCCGGGCAGATTAATGGAATCAATAGGTTACAGGCATATTTACAGGAATATCTGGAGCATGAATGACTTGCGGATTATTAGCAAATTGAAATAGCATAATTCAATGTCATATCTAAATTATAAGGTTGTTGTCAAGGCAACCAAGGAACGGCAACGCAAATAGTGAAGCCTCTCTATTCACAATGTGGTTGGGGCGGAGGCACAAGTGCAGATAGGGCGCAAGACTAGGCTTTTTCTGATGAACATTGCGATCGCTGTTTGGATTCTAATCGAGCTGTTCCGTGGCACGCCAAACGTCGGTCTTATTGCCGTGATCTCGTTCGTGGTGTTAAACACAGCCGCGCTCTTGGCAATGAAACTCTTGCCTGAAAGCGACAAAAGTCGGCTTCCTAGCGGCATTGCCAAATTTCTGTGGCCCCTTGCCATTATCTGTTGGTTGATCGTCTTGGCGGAACTCGCTTGCCCACGAGGGAGCTAAGGTCATCCAAGGGCGTGGGCAAAAAGCTGTCACCACTCATTTGCAAATGAAGAAAGGTCGGCTTTCGCCGGCCGCGATGGACACAGCCGAGGGCGGCTGTGCTACACGATCCAACTACTCCTCAACACGGCTGAAGAATGTGCGGGAGAACTTTGTGCCGTCGGCTGAAGCCGACTCAAAATTTCCACTTTCCCTTACCCACCACTCACGTGGTGGGCTAATGAATGCCGTCGCTGCGCGACTGTTGCGTCCTTGGTCCCACGTCCCACTTTCTCCTTCGGAAAGGAGCTCTCACGCACACACTGAAGCGCTACTCTTCCACCTCGACCACTTCACCCCGCTCAGCCTTCGCCTGGGCAATAATTTTTTCCTGGAGCTGCTGCGGGACGATGTCGTAGTGGTGCATCTCCATAGAGAAGGTGCCGCGGCCCTGGGTCATCGAAGTCAAGTCGGCGCCGTAGGTAAGCATCTCCGCCATGGGCACCTCGGCCTTGATCACCGTCTTGCCACCGCGGTTGTCCATGCCTTGGATGCGGCCACGGCGAGAGTTCAGGTCGCCCATGATGGTGCCTGCAAACTCGTCGGGCACGGTGATTTCCACCGACATGATGGGCTCCAGCAGTGTGGGCTTGGCCTGCTCCATGGCCTTCTTGAAGGCCAGCCGGCCGGCGATCTGGAAGGACAGATCGTTGGAATCCACGTCGTGATAGTTCCCGTCGTAGAGGATCACCCTGAAGTCCACCACCGGATATCCCGCCAGATAGCCGCGCGCGGCGGAATCGCGGATGCCTTTCTCCACCGCCGGGATGAAGTTGCGGGGGATGGCGCCGCCGAAAATGTCGTTGACGAACTCGAATTCGGAGCCGCGCGGCAGGGGTTCCATCTTGATCTTGCACACGCCAAACTGGCCGTGCCCGCCGGTCTGCTTCTTGTGCCGGCCTTCCACGTCGGCCTTGCCGCGGATGGTTTCGCGATACGGAACCTTGGGCGCTTTGAGGTTGACCTCGGTGTGGTAGCGCTTCTTGAGCTTGGAGACGATCACCTCGATGTGCTGCTGCCCGGTTCCCGCCACCAGGAATTCCTTGGTCTGCGCGTCGCGGTAGAAGCGCACCATGGGATCTTCTTCCATCATCTTGTGGATGCCGGTGGAAAGCTTGTCTTCGTCGGCACGGCTCTTGGGTTCGATGGCAAAGCTGATAACGGGTTCGGGCAGCTTGACCGGCGGGTATTGGATGGGCGCGGACTTGTCGCCGAGAGTATCGCCGGTGAGGGTCTCGCGCAACTTGGCCACCGCGCCGATGTCGCCCGCATGCAGCTCCGGCACAGCTACCAGGTTCTTGCCCTGCACCACGGAGATGTGCGCCAGCTTCTCCGTAGTATTGCGCGTGAAGTTCTGCAGCGAGGCGTCGTTCTTCAGGACGCCGGAAAAGACCTTGAACAGCGAGATGCGGCCGGTAAACGGATCAGAGATGGTCTTGAAGACGTAGAGCGAGACCGGCTCGGAGTCCGAGACTTTGCGTGTGGGCGGCTCGCCGTTGCCCGTGGCGGGCAGTCCTTGCACCGGCGGGCGCTCGGTGGCGGCAGGGGTGAATTCGACCAGGAAGTCCAGCACGCGGTCGGCGCCGATGTTGCCCAGGCCTGAGGCTACGAGCACCGGGAAGATGCGCTGGTCGCGTACCGCATCGCGCAACCCGGAAACCAGGTGCTCCTCGGCGATGGTGCCCTTGTCGAAGAATTCTTCCAGGAGGGCGTCGTTGCCTTCAGCCACCATTTCCACCAAGCTCTCGTGCGCCTTCCTGGCCTGGTCGGCCAGCTCGGGCGGGATCGGGCCCTCCTTGCCCTTGCCGTTGCCACCCAGTTCATAGGTGTAGGCCTTCATGCGGACCAGGTCGACGACGCCGGACAAATTCTTCTCGCTGCCGATGGGCAACTGCACTGGGATGACGCTGCGGCCGAAGGCGCCGGTGAGCGACTCCAGCACGCGGCCCAGGTCGGCGCGCTCGCGGTCCATGCGGCTGGCTACGATCACGCGCGGCAGGCGAAACTCTTCCGCATAGCCCCAAACCTTCTCGGTCACCACTTCCACGCCGCTGACGCCGTCCACCACCAACACTGCCGACTCGGCGGCCACCATGGCGGTCTTGGCTTCGTGCACGAACATGTTGAAGCCGGGCGTGTCCAGCAGGTTGAGCTTGGTCTTGTTCCACTCGGCGTAAGCCACGGCGCTCGAGATCGACATGGAGCGCGCATGCTCTTCTTCGTCGTAGTCGGTTACCGTGGTGCCGTCATCGACGCGCCCCAGCCGCTGGGTGGCACCGGCGGTGTAGAGCATGGCGGCGACCAGGGAGGTCTTGCCGGCATCGCCGTGGCCGATGAATGTGGCGTTACGCACATTTGCGCCTTCGTAAACCTTCACGAGTTGCTCCTTCTGCGGACCCGGGTCGAGGGTGGTCTCCGGAAGCGTTCAGGGCTGCATCGCCCTCAGGCGGGGCGGAGAGCTGTCCAAAACTTGAGATGCTAGCACAGGCGAAAATCATGGCTCAACTTGAGCCGGTTTGCGGGCGTGAGCGATCCCGCAATGCGGGAGAGCGGGAGCCCGCAGGCGAAATCCTGAGCGCAGCGAAGGATCTCGTACTACAACAGCTTTGACGATTCCGCCTGTTTACCACCCCGCGCA
>DASYTX010000353.1:0-21941 GCA_036001865.1 Terriglobales bacterium | reverse complement strand
TCAGTGTCAGTTTTGAATTTCACTTCTTTGGCACCACAAGCCCGCTTCTCCAGGGCTTCGCGCTGTTCCTTCGTCAGATTCTTGTCGTCTTCGAAGTCTTCGTCCTTGTCTTGGTCGGCTTCTTCGTCTTTTGTGTCCTTTGCCTGTGCCTCAGGGGTGGAACTCTGTTTTTGCGGGTCCTGGAACGCGTAGGCGGCGGGTACTGCCAGCGCGAAGATCACCAGGACTGCCAGCAGCCATTGCCATTGGCGATGTTGCATGGTCGCCTCTCCTTTTTGCGATCAGCAGTAGGATGTGCTTTGTTGGGAATGTAGGGATGTCACAGTAGACTGGGCAGCAGGTACTGTCAAGACTCGGCACAAGTACCTACAGCTCACGGCCATGTTCAAAAGATGTTTTCGTCTGCACGATGCCCTTGGCGGGCAAGCGCCGTTCAATGTCGCCCTTCCCTTAAGGACGGATGTTCTTGCTGAATGGTGCTACACCCGTATAGTATGCTGTGACTTTTGTGCCTCGAGTAAGCACAAGAAAGCGAGAATACAATGGCAAAGCTACGGCAGATACTCGGGCAGTTACGCAAGCAACGAACCCGCATTCAACAGGAACTCGGTCGCTTAGACGAAGCAATAGGCAGCTTGAAGAGACTGACCGGAGGCAATGGTGGGAATGGGCGGCGCGGCAGGCCCAGAAGGGCGCGGCGGAAGCTGTCACTCGCCGCACGCAGGAAGATAGCTGCCGCACAAAGGGCGCGCTGGGCCAAGCTCAGGCAGGAGAAAAAGGCTGCCTGATCCGGCAATTGCGCCGCTCCTTGCGAAGTTTTTAAGAAATGGCGGCCGCGCTACATCGGTCGGACTGCTGATGTTAGGGCTTCTAAAGCGGGAAGGCGCGCCGCAGCGCGCCTTCACCACTACCGACTGGCCCGTTAGGCCGGCCTACCTCCCTTAATTTCCCTTTTCCTTTTTCCTGGCAGGCACAACCTTTCCTTTAGAAGTTCCCGCTGCCACCACCGCCTTGGGTTGCCAGAAATCCGGCGCAGCCGCCATCACCTCTTTTGAAACGTAGCTCATCTTGGGCGCGAAGGAGAAGTGCCGCCGCTCGTGGGAAACCACGCCGGTCTGCGTGAGTTCGCGGAGCTTCTTCTGGCCTTCTTCGCCGAGGGCCTCACGGTAGGCTGACTTGGCACCGTGAGTCTCGCGAACCAGGTCAACCTCCTTCAGCGACTTGGCCGGCTGGAAAAGCAAGAACGTGCCCAGCTTCTCTCCGGACACAACCTGGTAGATCACCATGTGCTCGTCCATATTGCTTTTTTCGTGGCTGGCAGTGATGAGCTTCCAAGCCTCTTCAAATCCTGATTCGTGTCCCGGGCGCACGCGAATGGTATCGACGCTGAAGTAGCGATACTCTCCGACCTTGAAGTTCGGCCGATAGCTCAGGTCGTCGCGGTAGACCGCGGCGATGCTGGAGACGCCTGACAGCACTTCGCCATCCGTCTCGGACAGGCGTTCCGTGGCGGTGCGCAGGCTGGCGTTTTCTTCGATTTGCTTATTCGACTGCTCCCATTCGGCAAAGGAATTAAACGCGCTGAGATACCACGCCTCGTTGGGACCGGTGAGGGACGTGATGGCGAGGTAATGGTAGGGGAAGTTGGCCTTGGTGAAGGCTTGTGGCCAGCCGACTTCAATCTTCTCGTGAGCGGCGACCTTGCCTGGCTTCACTTCCTCACGGAATATCTGGAGGACTTTCGGTGGACTGTTTACGCCAGCGGTCTGCGCCCATCCCGCACTGCTAAGCGCTACCGCAGCGACTACTGCAACAGCAAGAAGCACAATGCCCTTTCGCATGTATCCCTCCTCAGGGAAATCATCTTTTGTCGATGGAATAACGGCAGGGGCCTGGACTGGGACGCAAGACTACGCTGCGATCCAGCCACTGTCAATGGTTGAGGTCAATGCGCTCTCGGTTAACTCGATGTGCATCCCATTTCCTGGAGGTCGTATATGGCAGGGCAGCAGCAGGGGAAGGGCGGAACGAAGACGAACTGGTTCGCGAAGTTTGCAGAACAGGTTGCGCATTGGGTGGGCACGCGCTGGGCCTTCCTCATCGCATGTCTGGTGCTGATCTTGTGGGCGTTGACTGGACCGGCGTTTCATTTTTCTGACACGTGGCAGCTGGTGATCAACACCGGTACGACTATCGTCACCTTCCTGATGGTGTTCCTGATCCAAAACACGCAAAACCGCACTGCAACTGCGCTGCATCTTAAGCTGGACGAAATCATTCGGGCAGTGCGGCGCGCCCACAACGAGATGATCGATATCGAGCACCTGTCGGACGAAGAGCTGGAGGAACTTGGCAAGAAATACGAACGTATCCGGCATTTGAGGGCCCAACGGACGCGGCAAACCCGGTAATGCCGTGGAGGTCTCCAGTACCAACAGCATTTGAATCAGGAATTGTGCTGGCTACCAGCGCAGTGCCAGCGCCGCGCACAACGCCAGATGGCTCGTGCAGCTCGGATAAAGGAACCCTTGACAACATTCGACCTCAGGAACTAGTTTGCTGCTCCTGGTTGAGGCTTGAAGAGGGGTGCGGCGACAGGGAGTGATCAAGTCCAGTGGTGTAGCCGCTTTCCGCTCATTCTTGTTGGTGCTTTTTTTGCCAGCCTTTTTCTCGGTTGTACGTTCATAATTGGTCGTTCTCATCTCTAGCTCTGATCGTGCCATGGATATCTCTTTCCACGATGTTCTCTTGGTAGGCGGCGGAGGCGCGGGCTTGCGCGCCGCCATCGCGGTAGCCCAGACCAATCCCAAGCTCAGTGTGGCGGTAGTTTCCAAGGTTTACCCCATGCGAAGCCACACGGTTTCTGCAGAGGGTGGCGCTGCCGGCGTCATCAAGCCGGACGACAGCCTCGATGAGCATGCCTACGACACGATTTCCGGTGGCGACTGGCTTTGCGATCAGGACGCGGTGGAGGTCTTCGTCAAAGAATGCCCCGAGGAGTTGCTGCAGTTGGAGCATTGGGGCTGTCCGTGGAACAGGGAGCCTGATGGGCATATCGCGGTTCGCGCCTTTGGCGGCATGAAGAAAAGGCGCACCTGGTTTGCCGCCGATAAGACCGGCTTCCACATGCTTCACACCTTGTTTCAAACCACTCTCAAGTACGACCCCATCACTCGCTACGACGAGTGGTTTGTCACCCGGCTGCTGGTCGACGATGGCCGCGTGCAGGGCGTGGTCGCCTTGGAGCTGATGACTGGCAGGATCCAGGCCATCACCGCCAACGCCGTTGTTCTCTGCACCGGAGGTTGCGGGCGCGTCTTCCCCTACACCACTAACGCCAGCATCAAGAATGGCGACGGCATGGCGCTGGCATACCGTGCTGGCGCGCCGCTGAAGGACATGGAATTCGTGCAGTACCATCCGACCGGCCTGCCTTTCACTGGCATTCTGATCACAGAGGCCGCGCGGTCGGAGGGCGGCTACATGCTGAACAAGGATGGCTATCGCTATCTGCAGGACTATGGGCTCGGCACGCCCACACCGAAGCCGGTGCTGCGCAACATGGAGTTGGGGCCGCGTGACCGGCTATCGCAGGCATTTGTGAAAGAGGTGGAGAAAGGGCGCACCATCGACACGCCCTATGGCCCGGTCGTCCATCTTGATATTCGGCACCTCGGCGAGAAAATGATTAACGCAAAGCTGCCCTTCGTTCGCGAGCTTTGCCTCAAGTACGAAAACATCGATCCCGTCAAAGAACTGATTCCGGTCAGGCCGGTAGTACATTACATGATGGGCGGCGTCAGTACCGACATTGAAGGCGCCACACCGTTGAAGGGACTATACGCAGCGGGCGAGGTGGCCTGCGTGAGCATCAACGGCGCCAATCGTCTCGGCTCGAATTCTCTTCCGGAACTCGTAGTGTTCGGGGCGCGGGCAGGCAGGGCGGCCACCGTATTTGCTGCCGAGCAGAAGCGCCCCGGTCCGCACGTGCTAGCCCAGGCCGAGGACGAAAAACGCAGGGTCGAGGAGCGGCTCCTGTGCAAGACGGGAGGCCGCGAACGTGTGGCCGCGCTGCGTGACGAGATGCACCAGGCCATGGAGTCGGGCGCGGGCATTTACCGCAGCCGCACTTCCCTGGAGCAATCGGCCAGCAAGATCCGGGAACTGCAGGAACGCGCGCGCAACCTGGTCTTGGATGATCACAGCCGCACATTCAACACGGAGCTGCCCGCTGCGCTTGAGTTCTCGTTCATGCTCGATGTGGCCGAGACCATCATCCAGAGCGCACTGCACCGCACGGAGTCAAGAGGAGCGCACCAGCGTACCGACTTCCCCGCACGAGACGACGCTAACTTCCTGACGCACTCGCTGGCGTACCGGAATGCGGATGGAACCACGCGCGTGGAATATCAGCCGGTTACTATCACGCGCTGGCCTCCGGGAGAGCGGGTCTATGGCGCGCTAGCGGCCGTAGGCTAGGCATACATGGCAGACACCATCAAGCTCGAAGTTCAGCGTTACTGCCCAGAGCGCGACGCTGAACCATCCTTTCAGACGTACGAAGTGCCATTGCGTAAGGAATGGGTCGTGCTCGACGCGCTGAACTACATCAAGGACAAGGTGGATGGGTCGCTCTCCTACCGCTGGTCCTGCCGCATGGGCATCTGCGGCAGTTGCGGCATGATGGTCGATGGCGAGCCCAAGCTTACCTGCGCGACCTTCCTTAGCAAGTACGCGAACAAGAACAGACCTGTGCGTGTCGAGCCGCTGCGGTACTTCCCGGTTATTCGTGACCTCGTGATTGCCATGAACGACTTCATGGTCAAGCTAAAGAAAGTGAAGCCCTGGCTGATTCGCCGCGAGGAGAAGTCGCTGGCGGATGGAGAATACCTCCAGACCCCGCAGCAGGTGGACAACTACAAGCAATTCAGCATGTGCATCAACTGCCTGCTGTGTTACGCGGCGTGCCCGGTGGTGGGACTGGATCCGGCCTTTGTCGGGCCGGCCGCGATCGCCCTGGCGCAGCGCTACAACAAAGATTCCCGCGACCAGGGCGCGGAAGATCGTCTCGACGTCTTGCTACATCCGGAGGGCATCTGGGGCTGCACCTTTGTGGGAGAGTGCACGCGTGTCTGTCCCAAACATGTCGACCCCGCCGGAGCCATTCAACAGTACAAGCTGACCGGGGTCATAGAGTGGGCAAAGTCATTCGTCATGCCCTGGGGTGGAAGATGAGCTCGAAGCCGGCAGGCGGAGCCGTTTCCTATACCGAATTCCATCCGCGATGGTACCGCACGCGGGTGTCGACCTTCTGGTGGCTGGGACGCTGGCCTTACCTGAAGTTTATCCTTAGGGAGCTTAGCAGCATCTTCGTGGCGTATTTCGTGGCGCTCACGCTGTTTCAGATTAGCGCGCTGGTGCGCGGACCACAGGCCTATGCGCGCTGGGAGCAGGCCCTGAGATCGCCGCTTCTTATCCTGCTGAACTTCATCGCTTTTGCCTTTGTGATGTTCCACACCATTACCTGGTTCAACCTGGCGCCAAAGGCAATGCCCCTGCGCGTGGGCGGAAAAAAACTTCCCGACGCTCTGATCGCGGCGCCCAATTACGTCTTGTGGCTGCTGGTGTCGGGAATAATTGCGTGGTTCGTGTTGAGGACCTGATGCAAAGGCAAACCAACGAACCATTCTTTTGGGTGCTCTTCAGCGCCGGCGGTGTGGTGGCCGCTCTCTTCATCCCTGTTCATCTGTTTCTGTTCGGGCTAGCTATTCCGCTGGGATGGGTCGATCCTCCCAGTTATGACGCCCTAAGGGCCTTGTTGCAACATCCAATAGCGCGCGTGTACTTGTTCGTACTCTGCTCCGTGCCGCTCTTCCATTGGGCCCACCGCTTTCGATATACGCTCTACGATGGGCTGCAAATCAAGCACCTGAACGCATTGATCTTCAGTCTCTGTTATGGTGGGGCGGTCTTGGGAACTGGGATCGCTGGCTACTTGCTGTGGAGGATCTGAGCGGGAACCGAAGGACGCAAGAGGAGACATAATGGAACTGAAACTGAAGCCCATCTCGCCGGACAGCATTGCGGCCGCGCTCGCCAAGGCAGAACTCTACCGCTACCTCAACGAACCGGAGGAGGCTGAATCCATCTGCCATGACATCCTGGCCGTGCAGCCTGACCACCAGGCGGCATTGCGTCTGATTGGCCTCACCATCACTGACGAGTTCCAAGGCCAGCCATCCGATCGCTATGCGGAAGCCGAGAGCACTTTCCAGAAGCTCACCGACCCCTATGAGCAGTCTTACTGTATGGGCTTGCTATTCGAGCGCCGAGGAAAGGCACAATTGCGAGCGGGCCGCACACCCCAAGCCCTGGTTCCACTATTTGAAGAAGCCATGCGCTACTTCGCTGAAGCCGAGAAGATCCGCCCACACGCCAACGACGAAAGTATCCTGCGTTGGAATCGGTGCGTGCGCCTGCTGCAGGCAATCGCCAGTGCCATAACAGAGGAAGAAGTGGCATTCGACGCCGGTGATAGCCCGCCTGTTTCCGCTGGCTCGACTTCGCGCCGAAAGGAAGTACGCGCCGAATAGCTGGCCTTCAAGAACGGGTGCGAGTATTTCAACCATCCACTCCTGATAGGCTAGAGCTGTCGGGCGAAGCGGCCTGACGATTCTGCACACCAGGCCAGTGGACTTGGGTAGAAGACCCTTGCTATGAGGAAAAAACTGCTAAAAGTCGTCCTTGTTGTGGCTCTCTTGTACGTCGCGCTCTCAGGCGCCATTTTTGCGGCCATGTGTCAACCGCCAGAGAGGTTTGCGCGCATCATGGCGCGCGTCCCGATGGCGGCCTTCGCCGTCCTCCCGTTTAGGCCGCTCTGGTATGTCGCTCGCGGTGGCAACCTGCAGGTAGGAGCTCTGGCTCCGGACTTCACGCTCGAGACGGCGGACCACTCCAGCCGCTTTCAGTTATCGTCGATGCGGGGGCAAAAGCCGGTCGTGCTGGTCTTCGGCAGCTACACTTGACCGCCCTTCCGGCGGGAGGTTCCCGCCCTCAACAAACTCTACGAACAGTATCGTGAGCAGGTCGCCTTCTATGTGGTGTACATCGGCGAGGCGCACGCAAGCGACGGTTGGCAGATCCCGAGCAATCTGACAGACAACGTTGTGTTTGCTAACCCGGCGAACTTCGAGGAGCGCAGCCAGATAGGGCAGGCGTGCGTGCGCAAACTCGGCATCAAGTTTCCCGCAGTGATCGACACGCTCGATAACGCCACCGAGCAGGCCTACACGGGATGGCCGGACCGGCTGTACGTGATCGACCGCGACGGTCGCGTGGCGTACAAGGCGAAGCCAGGTCCCTTCGGCTTCCGTCCCGAGGAAGTCGCTGAAACGTTGCAGGGACTGGTACCCTCTTTACCCTAGAAACATAGACATTCGGGAGCAGCATGCGCCGCACAACTCGGCGTCCGGAGAATTGGTGTTCGCTGCGCTGCAATGACTGAACTGACCACGCCTTCGGCGGTTGTGATGGCGGATATGGTCCGCCGCAAGCAAGTCTCTCCCGTGGAACTGATAGAGGCCCACCTATCGCGAATCGCGGAACTTAATCCCAAGCTGAACGCGTTTGTGCAAGTGGACATCGAGCGGAGCCGCCTCGACGCCCGCGCCGCGGAAGCAGCGGTGATGCACGGGGACCCGTTAGGCCCGCTGCACGGCGTGCCCATCACCATCAAGAGTTCGATTGACGTTGCCGGTTTGCGTTGCGAAGCGGGCACCAAGCTGCGCGCTGGTCATGTAGCCACAGAAGACGCGCCTTTGGTGAAGCGCCTGCGCCGCGCCGGCGCCCTGATTCTTGGCAATACCAACACGCCCGAATTGCTCATGGCCTGGGAGACCGACAACCTCCTGTACGGCCGCACCAACAACCCCTGGGATCTCACCCGCACCCCTGGCGGCTCTAGTGGTGGCGAGGCCGCCGCTATCGCCTCCGCTTGCTCGGCCGGCGGTGTGGGCAGCGACGGCGGGGGATCCATTCGCGTGCCTGCGCATTTCAGCGGAATCTGCGGTCTCAAACCGACGCCCGGACGAATTCCTGCCACTGGACACTTTCCTTCTGCCGTCGGGCCATTTGCTTTGCTCGGTGTAGTCGGGCCCATGGCCCGCACGGTGCCCGACGTGAAGTCCCTCCTCGAAGTTATGTCTGGGCCCGATGATGGCGATCCTTGCGCCGCTCCAGTTCCCCTGCGAACACCTCCACTCGAAGAACTTCGCCAGGTTCGCATCGGTTATTTCGAGGATGATGGCCGCACTCCGGTGACCGCGGAAACTCGCGCCGCCGTCTATACAACCGCGTCCGCCCTGCAACGGGCTGGCTTCCAGGTCGCACCGTTCCGGCCTGAGGGTCTGGAAGCGGCTCGCCAACTATGGTGGAAACTCTTCGGGGTTGCTGGCGGCATGCTGCTGCGGCCGATGACATTAGGACATGAAAACGAACTTAGTCCCATCCTCCGTGAATTCTCCAGTTGGGTAGCCGCGGAGCCGCCACTCTCTGCTCAGGGTCTTCTCGATACCTGGATCGAGCGCGATCTGGTGCGCATGCAGACGTTTGCCCAGATGCGCGAATTCCCCATCCTGCTGTGCCCAGCGGCGGCGATTCCCGCATTTCGCCACGGGGAGCGCTCTTGGACGATTGACGGCAAGACCGTAGAATATCTGGACGCTTGGAGCTACACGGAATGGTTCAATCTTCTGGGGACGCCAGCGGCAGTGGTGCCGGTAGGCCGGTCGCCCGAGGGTTTGCCCATTGGGGTGCAAATCGTCGGCCGTCCCTGGGAGGAAGAACTGGTATTGGCTGTTGCTGCGCAAGTGGAGCGTGAATGCGGCGGCTGGCAGCCGCCGCCACTTCGGCCCTGATCCGGTTCTGAACCAGCGCGGCTAATCGGATCTCATGCGACCCTCGAGAAGATTCTCTATTGATCGTCTGCTCTTCTGGCTGGTGGGCTTCCTTACTGTCTCGGCCGGGTATCTCTATGCTTTTCCGCAGACCAACGTTTTCTACGCGATCGTGGTAGTGCTGCACGCTGCAGCGGGCGTGCTCGCAGCCATTCTATTGATTCCGGCCTTGTGGCGGTATTTGCGGAGCCGGAGTTCGTCTTCGACCGGCTGGGCTCTGATCGCGGTAGGTGCGATCGTGGGCCTAGTTCTGCTCTATACCGGCACACCGCGATCGGTGTCGCACTGGCTATATCTCCACATCATCGTCAGCCTCGCCGGATTGGGCGTACTGATGGCGGGCTGGGCGGGACAGCGCGGCTGGGTGGGTTCAAATCCTGCGTCCAATCTGCTGCGCACGGCAATATGCTTCGCCTTCGTGGCAGGCTTGAGCGCAACTGCCTGGTATCTGCGGGAGACGCGCTGGCAGAATAGCGTACGCATTGTGAATCCCCTGATGCCTCCTGCCGACATGGATGACGAGGGTGACGGTCCCAAGGGTCCTTTCTTCCCCAGCTCCGCGCAAGTTTTTGGTGGGCGAAAAATTCCCAGTAAGTTCTTCATGGAGTCGGATTCCTGCAAGCGGTGCCACGAGGACATCTACAACCAATGGTTCAGTTCGGCCCACCACTTCTCCTCGTTCAATAACCAGTGGTACCGCAAGAGTGTCGAGTACATGCAGGACGTCGTCGGCACGCGGCCCTCGAAGTGGTGCGGTGGCTGCCACGACCCTGCCGTGCTCTACAGCGGAATGATGGACACGCCCATCAAACAGATTATTCACACACCAGAGGCCCAAGCGGGACTGGGCTGCATGATGTGTCACGCCATCGCGGAAGTGAAGAGCACCATGGGCCAAGGCGACTTCTACCTGGAATATCCCAAGCTGCACGAGCTGGCGGCCAGCAAGAACCCTGTGGTGCGCGTGGCACATGATTTCCTCGTGAACCTGAATCCCGAGCCCCATCGGCGCACCTTCCTTAAGCCGTTCATGCGCAAGCAGACCGCTGAGTTCTGCTCCTCCTGCCACAAGGTCCACCTCGATGTCCCTGTGAACCACTACCGCTGGATCCGTGGCTTCAACGAGTACGACAACTGGCAGGCCAGCGGAGTATCAGGGCAGGGTGCACGCTCGTTCTACTATCCGCCCAAAGCGCAGAAGTGCGCCGACTGTCACATGCCGCTGACGCCTTCCAAGGACGCCGGCAATATTCAGGGCGCCGTTCACTCCCATCGTTTTCCCGGCGCCAACACGGCACTTCCCATCGCCAACGAAGACTGGGAGCAACTAAAAGTCACGGAAGACTTTCTGAAGAACAAAATCCTGAGCGTGGATATCTTCGCGCTCTCGGCGACGCGTGCCACGATCAGCTCCGGCGCGGTTGGCCAAAGTGAGCTGTCAACTACCTTCGCAGTTGGCGAAGAAGCCGAAACCAGGATCATGCCGGCTGCGGTAGCCGAGGCCGTGCCCGTCACCGCACCTCTCGATCGTGTGCAGCCCGCCGTGCGCCGCGGCGACAGTGTTCGCGTGGACGTGGTGGTGCGTACCCGCAGCGTGGGTCACTTCTTCCCTGGCGGCACGGTCGATGCTTTCGACACCTGGCTCGAGCTGAAGGCCACGGACGATCGCGGTCAGACCATCTTCTGGAGCGGCGTGGTCGAGGACAGCGGCACAGGCCCGGTGGAGAAGGGTGCCCACTTCTATCGCTCGCTCCTGGTAGATGCCCGCGGCAATCCGATCAATAAGCGCAACGCATGGGCTTCGCGGGCCGTGGTCTACGTCCGTCTGATCCCGCCGGGTGCGGCGGACACCGTCCACTACCGGCTGCGCATCCCTGATAATGCCGGCAACCACATCAAGCTGCACGCCCGCTTGTGCTACCGCAAATTTGCGTGGTGGAACACCCAGTTCGCCTTCGCCGGCCTCCCTGACCCTAACCAGCCGAAGCCGGAGGTCACTCCCGACTTCGACGACACTAAATACATCTTCGCCGGCAGCACCGCAGACGTATCTGCCAAGCAAAAAAGGATCCCCGACCTGCCGATCGTCGTGATCGCGGAGGATGAAGTTACGCTCCCGGTGGTGAGCGGACCCGCGCCGCAGCCCAAGGTCGTACTGCAGGCGGAAGACTGGCAGCGCTGGAACGATTACGGCATCGGACTGCTTCTACAGGGCGATTTGAAGGGCGCTCAGGCTGCCTTCGAGAAGGTGACGGAGGTTGATCCCAAGAATCCCGATGGCTGGGTGAACATCGGGCGCGCCGCCGTCCAGGAAGGCGACATGGATCGGGCGCGGACTGTGCTCGAGAGAGCCCTCTCCCTAAGCCCCAATCTGGCTCGCACCCATTTTTTCTACGCCAAGGTGCTGCGCAGCGAGGGACACTACGACGAGGCCGCCGATCACCTGCGCAAGGTCCTGGCGCAATACCCGCGGGACCGCGTTGCACACAACGACCTTGGGCGCACCCTCTTTCTCCAGCGCCGCTACCAGGATGCGATCAAGGAGTTTCACTCAGTCCTCACAATCGATCCAGAGGACCTGCAAGCCCACTACAACCTGATGCTGTGTCACAACGGCCTGGGAAATGAAAAGCAGGCGCGCGAGCACCAGCGGCGTTACCTGCGCTTCAAGGCGGACGAGGCATCGCAGGCCATCACCGGTCCTTATCGCCGTCTCAATCCTGAGGACAATAACGAACGCCAGGCCATCCATGAACACGTCAGCGCGGTGCCACCGCAACAAAAGCAGAGACGGAAGGCCGCAGCCCAGGCATCGCCATTGCAGAAAGCAGTGGAAGCTTCACCATAATGTCCAACCTCAGGAACTTGCTTCTTGTGTTGCTCGCTGTGTGTACCTCCGCAGCGACGCAGGGCGCGCCGTCCCGCATACAGTTCCGCGACATTACGGAACGCGCGAGCATCCGCTTCGTGCACAACAATGGTGCCTTCGGAAAGAAGTACCTGCCCGAAACCATGGGCCCGGGCTGCGCATTCATCGACTACGACGGCGACGGCTGGGCCGACATCCTGCTGGTGAATGGACAAGACTGGCCCGGCCGCAAGCGGACCAGGTCCACCCTCAAGCTTTACCGCAACAATCGCGACGGCACATTCACTGAAGTTACCCGCAAGGCCGGCCTGGCGGTCTCCCTGTACGGCATGGGCGCGGCCGTGGGCGACTACGACAACGACGGCTACGACGACCTGTTCATCAGCGCCCTCGGCCAGAGTCGCCTCTTCCGCAACAACGGAAACGGCACCTTCAGCGATGTGACCAAGAGCGCGGGTCTGTGGGGACCAAGCGAGTTCTCCACCAGCACGGCCTGGGTCGACTACGACCGCGATGGCAAACTGGATCTGATTGTCGCAAATTACGTGCAGTGGTCGCCGGACAAAGACCTCTACTGCACGCTGGACGGTACGAGCAAGTCATACTGCACTCCTGAGTCTTACAGGGGAGCTTCCGCGCGGCTCTGGCACAACCTGGGAAACGGGAAGTTTGAAGACGTTACACGCCTGGCCGGATTCTACGATCCCACATCGAAAGGGCTGGGTGTTGCGATCCTCGATTATGACGGCGACGGCTGGCCCGACATCCTGCTGGCCAACGACACCCAGCCCAACAAGCTCTATCACAACAACCGCAACGGCACGTTTGAAGAGCGTGGCGTTTTGGCAGGGGTTGGTTTCAGCGAAGACGGGATTGCTCGTGCCGGCATGGGCGTAGATGCGGCCGACTACGATCGCTCTGGACGTCCCAGCATCATCATCACCAACTTTTCCAACCAGATGCTTGCCCTCTATCACAACGAGGGTAATGGGTTATTCATCGATGAGGCGCCACGTTCCGAAGTCGGCCGCGCTACCCTGATTACACTCGGTTTCGGCTGCTTCTTCCTCGATTACGACAACGACGGCTGGACCGACATTCTCGTCGCCAACGGCCATATCGAGAACGAAATCGAGCGGGTGCAGAAGCGTGTGACCTTTGCTCAGCCTCCACACCTTTTCCGCAACCTGGGTGGGAGCAAGTTCCAGGAGGTCACTGGCTCCATGGGCGCGGCCTTTGCCGCTCCGCGCGTGGCTCGCGGCGCCGCCTATGCGGACATCGACCATGACGGCTTCCTCGATGTACTTATCACCACGAACCGTGGCCCGGCCGTCCTGTTCCTTAACGAGGGCGGCACCAATCACAGCCTTCGCGTGCGCCTGCAGGGAACGAAGTCGAACCGCAGCGGCATCGGAGCGGTCGTGCGCCTTGCTGCCAGCAGCGACAAGCAATGGCAGATGATGCGAAGCGGCTCCAGCTATCTTTCCCAGAGCGAACTGGTTCTGACCTTCGGTCTCGGTCCACAGACCAAGGCGGACTCCATCGAGGTCCAGTGGCCCAGTGGCCAGGTAGATAGGCTGACGAATGTCGCCGCAGGCCAGTTCATCACCATTCAGGAAGGAAAGGGGATCGTTGCCGCGCGACCTTACACCAAACCCTTGGCTGTACCCAACCAGGTTCCGCGGCAGAAACGCACAAGCAAGTAGAAACAGCAGTACAGGCCCGGAGGGCAAAGCCTCCTGAATACATGAAATCCTCTCCCACGATTTTGCGCTCAGTTCCGGAGCTTGCTGCTCTTGCGCTCTGTTTATTGACTGCCACCCCATTTGTGGTTTCTCAGCAAAAGTCGCCCAAGCCAAGAACCGCTTCCAAACCTGCTGGTGACCGCACCGCGCAGGCTTGGCGGCTAAACAACCTCGGCGTCGCCTACATGAACCAACAGCTTCTTGAGAAGGCGCTCAAACAGTTCCAGCAATCCGCCAAGATGGCGCCCAAATTCTATGTCGCACGCCGCAACCAAGGCATCGCATTGCTGAACCTGCAACGCATCGAACTCGCGCGCCCGTTGCTGGAGGAGGCCGTCAAGCACAATCCGAATGACCCCTACGCCTGGTTCAACCTGGGGCTGCTGCACAGGAACGCCGGCGATACACAAGCTGCGCTCGACGCCTTTCGCCGGCTGGTTGCGATTGATCCGACTGATGGTGATACCTGGTACCATTTGGGCTCGGTGCACCTTCAGGCGCGCCAAACCGCGGAGGCCATAGCCGCCTTCGAGCGCGCCGTCAAGCTCAATCCATTCCACGCTTCCGCTGAGTTCGGGCTGGCGCGCGCCTTCCAGCAGGCCGGCAAGTCAGAGCAAGCGAAACAGCACCTGGATCGCTTCCAGCTCATCACAGAGTCCAAGAGCGGCGCTCCAATAAGCCTGGCCTACGGCGAGCAGGGGAAGTATTCGCTTGCCGAGGAGTCTCCTTCGGCTCCCGAACCCGTTCCGCCTGCGATCCGTGTGCGATTTGTGCCGGTAACAGAACAAGCCGGATTGGCAACCAAGCCGGCAAGCAACGCGCCCGCCTCCGACCTCGCTTCCTTTCTGGGTTCAGGCGCCTGTTTTTTTGACGATAACGGTGATGGCCGTGTGGACTTGCTTCTGGCCCGCGGCGGCAAGAACGGCGGCATCGCGCTGTATCGCAACCTGGGAAGCGGGCGCTTTCTCGACGTGACGCGCAGCGCAGGGCTCGACTCACCGCTCCCTGGCATCGGCTGTGCCGCGGGCGATTACGACAACGACGGATTCACGGACTTGGCGATTGGCTCCGCTGGAGGCGTTCTTCTGTTCCACAACGAAAAGGATGGCGACTTCCAGGACGTGACCAAAGCTGCCGGCATACAGACTTCTGGCCTGGTCCTCGGGCTCACCTTCATCGACTACGATCATGACGGCGATCTCGATCTGTACGTGACGCGATACAGTAACCATCCGTCGTTCGATCCGCGCAGATCATTCGTACCGCCAATGGGCGAGGCTCGCGTTGTAGGCTCAAACGTGATGTGGCGCAACAACGGCAACAAAACCTTTACCGACGTCACTGAAGCCACAGCCTTGAGCGGCGCGGCACCGAGCGTCGCCGTCGTGATCACCGACTACAACAACGATCGCGCCGTCGATTTCGTGGTCACCGGTGGAAAGAACTCGCCCAGCATCTTCGAAAACCCCCGGGAAGGAAAGTTCCTGGCCCGCCAGCCTTGGGGCGCAGCGATGCCAGCTGCTGCCGGCGTTGCAGTCTTCGATTTCAATAAGGACGGCTGGATGGATATCGCTTGCACCCACTGGGACAAGCCCGGTCTCACTCTTTGGCGCAACGCCAACGGGCGCAGCTTCGAGTCGGTGTCCTTGCCCGATCCGAAGTGGTCGCGGGGCTGGGGAGTATCTGCCGTTGACTACGACAACGATGGTTGGCTCGATCTGGCCGCGGTGGGAGAAACCGTCGATGGCCGCGGAGAAATCCGCCTGTTCCGCAACCTTGGTCGAGAAGGTTTTCGGGACGTCACTGCCGAGGTCGGACTCGCGAAGATAAATCTCAAAAACCCGCGCGCTCTCATCACAGGTGATTACGATCAAGACGGCGACACCGATCTGCTCATCACCCAGAGCGGAGGTTCGGTAGTCCTGCTTCGCAACCAGCGTGGCAATCAAAACCGCTGGCTGCGAATTGCCCTCAAAGGGCTGAACGACAACAAGAGCGGCATCGGAACCAAGGTGGAAGTCCTGGCCGGTGGCAATCGGCAGAAGTGGGAAGTGCAGGGCGCCTCCGGTTATCTGGGGCAGAATTCGCCCGAGATCACCGCCGGCCTGGGCCGCGCCACCGAGGCTGACGTGGTGCGCATGCTGTGGCCAACGGGCGTGTTGCAGGACGAGGTCCAGCTAGCCACAACCCGCGCTCACGCCCTCACCGAGATTGACCGTCGCGGCAGCTCCTGCCCCACGCTCTTTGCCTGGGATGGCACCCGCTATCGCCTGGTCGGCGACATCATCGGCGCAGGCGTTCTCGGCCACTGGGTCGGGCCGGGAGAACGCAATATTCCGCGTCCCACCGAATACGTCAAAGTAGACCGGCATCTCGTCCAGCATCGCGACGGCATGTTGAGTTTCCGCCTGTTGGAGCCGATGGAAGAAGTCGTTTACCTGGACCAAGTCCGCCTGCTGGCCGTGGACCATCCCAGCGACTTCGACGTTTACCCCAACGAATATTTCGCCAGCGCGCCCCCTTACCCGGAGTTCAGGGTGATCACCGTCCGCGAACCGAGCGCGCCCGCCGGGGCCTGGGACGAGCACGGCCACGACGTTTTGCCCGATTTGCTGGCGAACCGCTACTTCGGCGACTTCGAGCTTCTGTCCTTCAAGGGCTTCACCAAGCTCCACACCTTGGGACTGGACTTGGGCGAACCATACCGTGGAGGTCCGCTGCGCCTGCTCCTCCATGGGGTGATTGAATACTTTACCGCCACCGGCATGTACGCCGCGGCTCAGGCGGGAATGCAGGCCATTGCGCCATATGTCGAGGCGCAGGATGCGAAGGGGAAATGGATCCGGGTCATAGATGACATGGGCTTTCCCGCCGGCCTCCCGCGTACTATCGTGGCCGACCTTGCCGGACGCCTACCCGCGGGCACGCAGCGCATCCGCGTCTCGACCAATCTTCAAATCTACTGGAGCCGGATCCTGATCGACCGCACGGAACAGAACCTTCCCTACCGTCTCACCTCAGTTCCCATCAAACGCGCCGACCTCGGCTTCCGCGGCTATCCGCGCCAGATCGAAGATCGCCCTCCAGGCAACGTGAAATACATCTACGAAGAGGTCAGCCACACCGGCCCCTACGCCCGCCACCCCGGCACCTACACGCGTTATGGCGACGTGCGCCCGCTTCTGGCCGAATCCGATGATGCCTTCGTGGTTTTTGGTTCGGGAGAAGAAGTGGCGCTCGAATTCGACCCTGCTTCGCTGCCACCCCTGCCGCCCAACTGGATCCGCGACTATTTCTTCATGGCCAATGGCTACGAGAAGGACATGGACTTTTATGCCGCCCAGGGTGGCACAGTTAATCCTTTACCCTTCCGCGACATGGGAACCTATCCGTATCCTGCGGGCAAGTCTTATCCCATGCGCGAGGAGCATCTTAACTACCTGCTCGAATACAACACGCGCCACGTCTCCGGCGACGAGCCTGGCGGCTTCCGGTACAACTACCCGTTCAAGTGACTGATAATTAGCCGCTTACAGGTAGGCCTTCGGGGCGGCTCCGGCGTCCCGGCACGATTCGGTTGCTTACGGAGGTACCAGACCTTCACATGTTGTGATGACGCGCGGGGTTGTTCTGCAATAACTTCATCCGAATGACACGGATTCTGGGAAACAAGGCGCCGTCCTTTAACCGCAGCAGAATCTTGAGGGCGATCACGCCCGCCGCTGCTCTGCTGGTATTCCTATCCATTCCTTCCGTGGCTGGCGAGAAATACCACAAGGCAGGACCGGTAGCGCTGACCAAAGATGGACGCAAGTGGGTGGAGAAAACCCTTAAATATCTCTCGCTGCAAGAAAAGGTCGGGCAGATGTTGCAGGTCCGCCATTTCATGGACTTCCAGAACTTTAACAGCGAGAGCTACCTGCAAATTCGCGCCCAGCTTGAAAAGTACCACGTCGGATCCATAATCCTGACGGTCCGCACCGATGGTCCGCTGCTGCTGAAGGACCTGCCGCTTGAGGTGGCGGCAGTTGCTAATCGGCTGCAGCGCGACTCCAAATTGCCTTTGCTATTGGCTGCGGGTTTCGAGCGCGGTCTTTCCTCCCGCTTGAACTCGGTGCCGGTTTTCCCCGATGCCATGGCCTTTGGCGCTACCTGGAGCGCGGACTATGTGGCGAGATTCGGAGTCATCACTGCGGAAGAATCGCGGGCCATCGGCATTCATTGGAACCTTTTTCCGGTAGCGGATGTAAATATCAACCCGGCCAATCCCATCATCAATACGCGATCGTTCGGGGAAGACCCAGAGCAAGTGGCTTCTCTGGTTGCAGCATTCATCAAGGGAGCTCGCTCCCGCGGCATGCTGACCTCCGCCAAGCACTTTCCCGGACACGGCGACACAGGCACTGACTCCCACCTCGGGGTGGCGCGACTGGAAGGCGACCTGTCGCGGCTGGACTCAATTGAGCTTCCTCCATTCCGCAAGGCGATTGATGCGGGCGTAGATTCCATCATGGTGGCGCATGTCGCCGTTCCTGCCCTTGAGCCGAATGCAAGCAAAGTCGCCACCGTTTCCAGCAAGGTGGTTACTGAATTCCTCAAGAACCGGTTGGGCTTCAAAGGTGTGGTCGTTACCGACGCCCTGGAGATGCGCGGCGTAACCGGCCTCTATCCCCAGGACGCTGGGAGTCCGACAGCCAGGGCTGCCGTCGATGCAGTCAAGGCAGGAAATGACATGGTCATGTGGCCTACCGATCTGGACGGAGCCTTCAACGGCATTATCGATGCGGTTAAACGAGGTGAAATTCCCGAGTCGCAGATCGACGCTTCTGTGAGAAAGATCCTGGACCTGAAAGCCTCGATCGGCTTACACAAAGCTCGCCTGGTGGATCTCGAGCAGGTTCCATATCTGGTTAGCAAGCCAGAGAACGTGCAGTTTGCGCAGCAAGTCGCCGACCAAGCCGTGACCCTGGTCCGAAGCAATGGGCAGGTACTTCCCTTCCCCAAACTCCCACCTCCTCACGCAGAAACAGAAGTCTTTGCCGCTCCGATGAAACCGGCCGGGCAGGTGGTCGCCATTGTGATTTCGGATAGCGTTAGCGGCGAGTGGGGGCGCGCATTTGAGAGGGCGTTCAGGGAGCGCCGCCCCGGTGTCACGTTCTTTCGTATTGACAATTTTTTGGCAGGAGTTTTGGGCCCAAGGATCTTGCAAGCCATAAAGGAGGCCGAACGAGTGGTGGTAGCAACCTATGTTGCGCCTACCGCCGGCAAAAGAGTCGTGGTGAACGGGGAGCTGACCAATACGGTTGACCTGCAGCCGGCCAGCAGCACACTACTTGGGCAGATACTGGAAGTTGCCGGTGCGCGGACGGCTGTAGTTGCTGTCGGCAATCCATACGTCGCACAAAACTTCCCTGCTGTGCAGACGTACCTGTGCACGTTTTCGGATGCTTCCAGCTCTGAGGTGAGCGCCGTGAAAGCGTTATTCGGTGAGTTGCAGTCGCACGGCAAGTTACCTGTGACCTTGCCGGGAATCGCCCAGCGTGGTTTTTACTTGCCGTGGCCTTCGCCGTTGGAAGCAGCGGCCAGCAGGTAAATGGACGACTCCTACACGCAGTCAACGTCGCCAAGACCGAATTTCGGAAGGTTGCAACGCCGGCGGCGTCAAGCGGGCACTCTCGGTTTTCGCCCGAGCAACGCCCTCATTTCTCGCACAAGTCCAGCCGCGATCAATAGACGGCGCGCTTCTGTACGCTTTGCTTAGTAGCGAGGGAGAAGCGCGGCTCGGCAGGCGCGCCGCTGCCAGAAACCTGGCCGGCAACGTATTCACCGAGCGCCGGGCCGTGCTTGAAGCCGTGGCCGGAGCCGCCGCCCACCAGCCATATGTTTTCCATCTCGGGGTGACGGTCAATCAGGAAATCGCCGTTGGAAGTATTCTCGTACTGGCATACCCGCGTTTCGATGATGGGCGCCTCCCGCAGCGCGGGAAAGCGGCGCGCCACATAGCTGCGCATCCATTCCGCCGATTCCTTCGCAACGATGCGGGACAAGGTATCGGGGTCCACGCGCTCACCGTGGCGGTCGAGCGCGACCTTGAAGCCGCGATTCTCCAGGTCAGGGAGGCCATAGACTTCGTCCCCAAAAAAGAGCCAGGCGGGCATCGCCGGGGAAGCAAACTGCAGGTTGCCCGCTGGCACGCCGAAGAAAAAAACCTCCTGGCGGCTGGGGAAAATCTTGTCGCCCAGCAGAGCGGGAAACACTTTTCCCAGCCAGGGGCCGCAGGCAAAAATGAATTGCGCGGCGGAAATGCGGTCTCCGTTGTGGAGTTCAATGCTCTGCAACCTTCCCTTGGCCACCGGTCCCTTTACGCCCGCTTGAAGGTACGTAACACCCTTGCTGACGGCGGCCCCAACCACGGTCTGGACTGCGCGCCTTGCCATCAGCACTCCGCTGCCCGGCTCGAACAGCGCCCAGTCCACCCCGTCAGAATTGAATTGCGGAAAGCGGCGCTCGATCTGCGCCCGGTCGAGATGTTCTACGGCGACGCCGCTCTTGGCGAGGGTTGCGGCGGTCTGTTTGGCATAAACATCCTGCTCACGGGCCAGCCACAGTACGCCGCAGTTGTGAAAGAGGTCGGCGTGGGATTGTCCGAAGAGTTCTTTCCACAGCGTCAGGGAGCGCAGTGCCCAGCGAGTGTAGATGGCATCAGGACCGTAGCCCGCCCGGATGACACGCGATTCGCCGCCCGAGCTGGCGCGCGCGTTCGCCGGACCGTACGCATCGAGCAAGACCACCCTTCTGCCTGCCCTCGCCAAATGCAGCGCCGTCCAGGAGCCGAAAACACCTGCCCCAACCACCGCAACGTCGTAGGTCTTGGCGGCACTCCTCGCTGGCATTTCCTGAGTTCCCCCTGTCGCTCCGGTTTTCGCCTCCAACCAACTCGAGCGAAGTCTAGGAGAAGCCAGGCCGAAGACGGCAACCGCCCTGAGGAAGTCTCTTCTGTGAATCCGCACGGCCTCGGCTCCGCCAGAGATGCCGGGAGATTCTCTTTTTCGGAACACGGAAAGTCAAACGGTCGCGCAGTCGCACGAATGACCATCCACAAGTGAAATGGGGATTTCTCAACAGCTATCCCGCTACCCATTCACCTTACTGCTTTGGATGCTCCGCAGGAGGCGTCAATCGCCGGGACGAATCGACTTCCTTCGCTCGGCCAGTGCTCACGTAGTGGTGCTCTATGGCGAGGTGGAGAAAACCGATGACGAAAAGGCCAATCACGCATCCGATGATGCCGACCTTTGCCGTCGCATCTTCCACCCGAGCTACTCCGAAGACGATCATAATGGCCACCGTGACAAAGAAGGCGTAGCGCAACATCAGGATGGGACCAGGGATGCCGTTGACGAATTTGACGACGGTCAGCGGTCGTGCAATCCGCACCGCCTCCCCAGTTCGCTCATATGCTCTAAGCAGCTTGGAATATACAAGAGCGATCGCAAGGAACACAGCTATGAGTGGGACGGCGCGAATCCAGCTCTTGGAAGCGAATGCCACCCAGGACACGCCTACGATCACCATGGCGATATCGAGTAAAACGATCGGTATCGGCTTCCCGTGAGGATACTCGTGCGTTTTGCGGCCAGCCGGCATTTTGCACAGTTTACTTCAACCCACCCCCGGCAAGGAGTCACGTGTGGCAAATGTTGAGACCTTCTCACCAGCCTGGGCCATGGCTACGCCAACGCCTACTGCACGAGTGAGTCAGCGCGCAAAGATCCGCACATCCCTATCCCCTGTCACGAGTCACTGGATTCCAGCGTCCGTCACTGGTGCTGTACCAGTTTCTCCACGCAGGGGGATCGTGCGGCAATGTCTGCCCGGTGATGTCACGCAGTGCCTGAAAGACCCACTTACGGGTCTCGGGGTCTAACGACGGATCGTCGCTGAAATCGAGCAACCTGGGCACGGCACTGCGACGCTGCTTCTCGCTCAGCATGCCGGACTGCGCCAAGCCGCACGCGGCACGCTCACGGATCATAGGCGAAGGATCATCGTGAAAAGCTTCCAACAGCGGGGTGATGGTTTCGTCCGTCCCCAGATAAGCCAAGCCCTCCACCGCCCAGTAGCGGATATTCACATTGGGGTCGTGGATCGAGGCCAGCAGAATCTGGAAGGCGCGTTCAGGCTCGATCCCGCGACTGCCGAGCAGGCCCAGATCCCACAGCACATTGGCGCGCGGCCCCTGCTCTCCGAAACGGGCGGCGGGTTCCAGCCAGTCCACGGTCGCCGAGGTCTTTTCCAGATTACGGGCTGCGATATCCACCTCGATGGCCGCCGCCCGCACCCGCAGGTCGTTGGAGTTCAGCGCTGTCATGA